>JAGBGL010000050.1 GCA_017936025.1 Bacillota bacterium
TATGGTACTGCTGGGCAAGACTGCACCGGCGATCAAAGCTGCAGCGGAAAAGCTGGGCTTCACAGCATGTGTCATGGCAGTAGATATGGATGAATGTGTAAGAGAAGCATTCAGACTGGCTGAACCGGGAGACACTGTGCTGTTATCTCCTGCATGTGCGAGCTGGGATATGTATACCAGCTTTGAAAAGCGTGGAGAACATTTTAAAGAATGTGTGAAAGCACTGAAATAGTAAGCAAACGGGCTGGAGAGATTTATGAGAGCGAAAATCAACAATTTAAAATCAGGAGACTTCATACTGCTTGTGGCAACACTGGTACTGGTTGTCTTCGGCATAATCATGGTCTTTTCCGCCAGCTATTATCAATCGATAAATGAGGATGGGACGCCATACGCATATCTGATAAGGGAACTGATCTGGGCTATCGCAGGGTTAGCAGGGATGCTGATCATGGCGGTGGTGGATTACAGGCGTTATAAAAACTTTGCGCCGTATATACTGGGCATCAGCTTTATCCTTCTGGTGCTGCTTATGATACCTGGAGTAGGTACTGAAATCAACTATGCGGTAAGGTGGATCACTATCGGACCGATAACTATCATGCCGGGCGAAATCGCAAAGCCTGCAATGATTCTTTTCGTTGCATGGTTTCTGGGCGATAAGCCTGAGCGGATACACAATTTTGTTAAAGGTATTTTACCTCTGTTTGCAATATGCGGAGCTTTCTGCTTTATGATCATAAAACAGCCTAACCTGTCAACAGCTATCACGCTTGCAGGTATAGTTTTCCTGATGATGTATGTTGCAGGGATGAACTGGAAGCTGTTTGTCGGAACTATTGGGGCAGGAATCGCCGGAGTAATGGGTATAATTATCATGAACCCGGACAGTCACTGGGCAAGCCGTTTTACCAGCTTCCTTGATCCTTTTGCGGATCCGCTGGGAGAAGGTTTCCAGGTAGTACAGTCTTTAATGGCACTTGGATCGGGAGGTTTGTTCGGTCTGGGTCTCGGCAAGAGTATACAGAAAAACCTGTATCTGCCGGAGCCGCAGAACGACTTCATTCTGGCAATAATCGGGGAAGAACTGGGATTTATAGGTGTGTTGTGTCTGATTGCAGTGTATCTGGTGTTTATCTGGAGAGGTGTGCACATTGCGCTGAATGCGCCGGATCATTTCAGCATGCTGCTCGCATCCGGCATCGTTATCATGGTCGCTCTGCAGGTCGTTCTTAACATCGCTGTAGTTACATCTTCCATGCCGGCGACAGGTGTGATTCTTCCATTCGTAAGTTATGGAGGCAATGCTCTGCTTATCTTTATGGGATCGGCAGGTGTGCTGCTCAATATATCCAGACATGTAGCAAAAGTTGATTAGGAGTACAGATTATGAAAGTTATTATGACAGGCGGCGGAACAGGCGGACATATTTATCCTGCCATTGCGATCGCAGATAAAATAAAAGAGCGTTATCCTGACGCGGAAATCAGATTTGTCGGGACCGAAAAAGGTCTTGAAAGCAGACTTGTTCCGGAGAATGGGTATCCTATAGATTATATAACGGTTGCCGGATTCAACAGAAAGAACCTGCTGAAGAATTTTGCTGTGCTGAAAAAGCTTCATGAAGGCAACAAACAGTCAAAGAAAATCATGAAAGAATTCCAGCCGGATATCGTAATAGGTACAGGCGGATATGTGTCCGGACCGGTAGTGCGTGCTGCACAGAAAAGCGGTGTAAAGACTTATGTTCATGAACAGAATGCTTTCCCGGGAGTTACAAACAAAATGCTGGAAGCAGGCGCAGAACATGTTTTCCTGGGCTTTGCAGAAGCAAAAGAGTATTTCAAAAAACCTGAGAATCATATCGTTACGGGCAACCCTGTACGTAAAGCGTTCTTTGAAGCAGATACCGCTGCCAGCAGAGAAAAACTCGGCTTCGCAAAGGATGATTTTGTGCTGCTCGTATTCGGTGGAAGCCAGGGAGCAGGCAGAATAAACAAGGCTATGATGAGCGTTATTGAGACTCTGAATGGTACAGAAGGCGTGCATGTATGCATGGCGACAGGAAAGCGCTATTATGAAGCTATCATGCAGGAACTTAAAGATGAAAGAGGAATCGATCTCGCTGACAATATACACATACTGGAATATATCAGCAATATGGACGAATACCTCTCTGCGGCGGACCTCGTTGTCAGCAGAAGCGGTGCGCTCACAGTAGCGGAAGTTACTGTCTGCGGAAAACCGGCGGTGTTCATTCCGTTCCCGCATGCGACAGGCAATCACCAGTACTTTAATGCAAAAGCGGTTGCGGATCATGGCGGCGCTATTATCATCGAAGAAGATGATCTCACTGATGAAAGACTTGTGGCAGAAATACTTAAACTGAAAAATGATTCATCCAAGCTTAAAGCGATGGGTGAAAAGAGCAGAGAATGTGCATCGGTCGATGCAGTGGATATCATCTGCAATAATCTGACTGTACCATCAGCTGAATAAGGAACCTGAAAATGGCCTCCGGCATACTATAAGAGTGTGTCGGAGGTGTTTTTTATGGCAGAATATATAATCCATGGCGGCAGAAAACTGCAGGGAGAGTTTACAGTACATGGTGCGAAGAATGCAGTGCTTCCAATAATGGCGGCATCTATACTAACTTGTGATGAAAGTGTTATTTCAGGATATCCTGAGATTTCCGACGTTGCTTCCATGAAAGAAATACTTGCAGATCTCGGATGCAGAGTGAAATGTGCAGGCGGTATTATGATAGTTGACAGCAGAGGCATGGCATGCTGCGAGGTACCGGATGATCTGATGAAAAGAATGAGATCTTCGGTATTCCTTATCGGTGCGCTGCTGGCAAGATGCGGGATGGCGGTCATAAGCCGGCCGGGAGGCTGCAGTATCGGCAAGCGGCCTATAGATTTACATATAAAGGCATTAACGCAGATGGGGGTAAGGATCGAGGAACGGGATGGACAGATTGTTTTTGCAGCAGAAAGGCTGCACGGTGCGGATATATATCTGGATTATCCGAGTGTCGGAGCAACTGAAAACGTAATGCTTGCCGCAATGGGAGCGTCGGGAGAAACGGTGATACATAATGCCGCAAAGGAGCCTGAAATCACAGATCTGCAGAATTACCTGAACAGCTGCGGAGCTGATATAAGAGGTGCAGGTACTTCCAGAATCGTTATCAGAGGGAAGCTTCCGCTTCACGGGACCTGCTACAGGGTCATGGGTGACAGAATTGAGGCGGGGACGTTTCTGATGGCTGCAGCAGGGACAGGTGGAGAATTACTGCTGAAAGGTGCAGACCCTAGGTATGCCAAATGCTGTATAAGGCTCCTGCGATTTGCGGGATGTACTGTTAAAAAAACGGATGAAGGTATCTGGCTGAAAGCGCCGGAAAGACTGTATGGAACAGGAACCGTGAAAACGGCTCCGTATCCGGGATTCCCGACAGACCTTCAGCCTCAGTTTGCTGCGATTATGACATGTGCAGAAGGAACTACGACGATAGAAGAAACAGTATTTGAGAACAGGTTCGGCTTTATGAAAGAGCTGGTAAAAATGGGAGCAGATATTGAAATTTCAGGAAGATTTGCTATAATAAAAGGTAATGATTTTTTATATGGAAAAAGAGTGTCGGCGCCTGACCTCAGGGGAGGTGCGGCACTGGTCCTTGCGGGTCTTATGGGCAGCGGCAGGACTGTAGTGGAGAATATTGAACACATTGAGCGGGGTTACAGCGGACTGCACAGAGAACTGTGGATGCTGGGAGCCGATATAGACAGGTGCATATGAATAACGATAAAGATTACAGAAGCGTAAATATGGAATTTGATGGCGGCGATGATCTCGGGCAGGCTGCCTACGCGGATGAAACGGAGGGGATGATGGAAATCGTTCCTTCCGAAAAGGGTCCCGTGCCAAAGAAAAAGAAAAGAAAGAAAAAACGCTATTTCCTCAAACTGTGCATACTGGTACTGGTTTGTGCGGCAGCGTATTTTCTTATGCATTCGCAGATGTTTACTGTCAAGAAGATCGTTCTGGAGGAAAACCCTCATATGACAGTAGAGCAGCTCAAAGAGATTACAGGTTATAAAAAGGGAATCAATCTTTTTGAAATAGACCGCAGAAAGAACGAGAAAAAACTTGAAAAAGACACATATATTGAGGAAGCAGAAATCAGCAGAGAACTTCCTGACACGGTGAAAGTGGTACTGACATTAAGAGAGCAGACTGCGGTGATACAAAGCGACAAGGGCTATGTTCTGCTGGATGATGAAGGAATTGTTATTGATATTCTTGAGCAGCCTCCGCAGTATACTATACTTGCAGGACTGACTGTAGAGAGTGCGGAAAAGGGCGAGACGGTAAAGGTCAAAGAAACGAAAAAGTATAACAGATACATGGAACTGCTGGATAAGATCAAAAAAGCGGACATGTATTTTAAAACGATTGTGATCAAAGACAAAACAGTCACAGCATATGCGACAGATGCTCTGTACTGCACGGGCAGCATCGATAATTTTGTTGAGGGCATGGAAAACGGAAATCTCCAGTCTATATTCTACGATCTTATGCAGAAAGGAATAAAAGCCGGTGCTGTAAAAGTCGGGGATGATCAGTATTATTCGTTTGCAAGATAGATGCGGTACAGGGATGCGTAAGTGTCTCCGGAAAAAGGCGGAAACACGCGTATTTTTTCGATTAAAAAGTGTGATTTTAATTGAAAAACTAATGCATACAGCCGTTATGTGTGATATAATAAAATGAAATGTTGTACAAATAGAAAATGGGAGGAAATTTCTGATGTTACAATTTGAAATGAATGAACAGACTCCAGCTAAAATCAAAGTTGTTGGTGTAGGCGGAGGCGGATGTAACGCAGTTAATAGAATGATAGATGCAGGTATGCAGGGGGTTGCGTACATAGCAATTAATACAGATAAACAGGCCTTAGCACGCTGCAAGGCAGAAACAAAACTGCAGATCGGTGAAAAACTGACAAAAGGTCTGGGCGCAGGCGGCAACCCTGAAATCGGTCAGAAATCCGCAGAAGAAAACCTGGAAGATCTGTCCAAATTCCTGGCAGGCGCTGATATGGTGTTCATTACTGCAGGTATGGGCGGCGGTACAGGTACAGGTGCGGCTCCTATCGTTGCAAAGGTTGCAAAAGATATGGGTATCCTGACTGTAGGTGTTGTTACTAAGCCATTTACTTTCGAAGGTAAAAAAAGAGGCGACCATGCAGAACTCGGAATCAAATTCCTGAAAAAATACGTAGATTCTCTGGTGATCGTTCCTAACGACAGATTACTGGAAACAGTTGAAGAAAATACTACACTGCTTCAGGCGTTCGATATGGCAGACGAAGTTCTGAAACAGGGTATCCAGGGTATTTCCGAACTGATCATCGATGATGCCCTGATCAATCTGGACTTTGCTGACGTAACTACAGTTATGAAGGACAGAGGAATCGCACACATGGGTGTTGGTAAAGGTTCCGGAGAAGGCAGAGTACAGCAGGCTGTTAAGGATGCTATCGAAAGTCCTCTGCTGGAAACTTCCATTGACGGTGCAAAAGCTGTACTGATCAACGTAACAGGCGGCTACGACCTGGGTATGCTGGAAGCTAACGAGGCAGCAAGCGAAATCGAGAAAGCGGCAGACAGCAACGCTATCATCATCTTCGGTGCGGCTATCAAAGAAGAAATCAAGGATGAAATTTACATCACAGTTATTGCAACTGGATTTGAAAACAGAGATCAGGGTCTCATGACAGGTCCGGTCATTGCAGAAGTACCTGTTGAAACAAAGGAAGAAACTGAGGCAGTGGTTGAAGAACCTGAAAAAAAGACAAGCACTATCGTAAGTGACAGCAGCTTCAAAATTCCGGATTTCTTAACTCAGAAGTAGAATGAATAGCAATATAGAGAGCCGGCTCATAACCGGCTTTTCTTTGTTAAATACGTATGAAAAAAATCACATCTAAAGACAACAAAATTTACAAACTCTGTACGAGACTGGCTTCCAGAAAATACAGAGATACCTATGGACAGTTCCTTGTGGAAGGTGAAAAGGTAATAAGAGATGCGGCATCTGCAGGACAGAAACTGGTTACAGTGCTTACAGAAGAGGGATATCCTCTGGATGAAGAAAAGTACCCATGTCCGTGCATAGAGGTTGAGAAAAAGCTTTTTTCCCAGCTGGCGCAGACAACAACTACTCAGGGAATCATAGCAATAGTAGAGAAACAGACTGTGAGCAGAGAAGAATTCTGTATAAGAATCAGTGAGAAATCCGGCAATGTCATTCTCCTGGACAGACTTCAGGATCCGGGCAACATCGGAACGATCATAAGAACTGCTGATGCAGCAGGATACAGCGGCGTGATGACGATAAAGGGAACCGCGGATCTGTATTCCCCTAAAATTGTAAGAGCAACAGCGGGCTCGCTGTTCAGGATGCCGGTATATGCGGCAGACAGTCCTGATGAGGCTGTTGAAATATTAGAAGCTGCAGGTAAGAAAATACTTGCGACAGGATTTGACACAGATCTGTACTACTATGACGTAGACATGAAAAAAGATACCGGACTTATCATCGGAAACGAAGGGAACGGTATTTCAGATGAGCTGATGCAGCAGGCTCATAAAATAATAAAAATTCCTATGGACGGGGAAATCGACTCCCTGAACGCTGCAGTGGCAGCAGGCATACTGATGTATGAGGCTGTAAGAAAGTAAATTATATTTTGGAGAGGTAAAATACATGCAAACTCAATTGAACAACATTTTGCAGGCGGCAAAAGAACAGTTAGCAAATGCAGCCACTCTGGCTGAAGTAAATGATGTCCGTGTAAAATACATGGGTAAAAAAGGTGAAGTTACTCAGATCCTGAAAGGAATGGGAAAACTGCCTCCTGAAGAAAAGAAAGAACTGGGTCAGGCTGCAAACAAAGTAAGAAATGAAATCGAAGAACTGATCAACGAAAAAATGGCAGAAGTGAAAGCCGCTGCTAAGGAAGCTCAGTTCAAAGCAGAAAAAATCGACGTTACAGAACCTGGAAAAGTTGTAAAAGCAGGCGTAAAACATCCTGTGACTCTTACAATCGAAGAAATCTCCAAGGTGTTTATGAATATGGGATTCTCCATTGTGGAAGGGCCTGAAGTTGAAACTGTATTCAACAACTTCGACGGACTGAATGCAGGACCGAACCATCCGGCAAGAGATCCTTCCGATACATTCTATATTTCTGATGATATCCTGCTGAGAACACAGACTTCTACAGTACAGGTAAGAACACTGCAGAAGGAAGAACCTCCTATCAAGGTTATTGCTCCGGGCAGAACATTCAGATGTGATACACCTGATGCTACGCATTCCCCAATGTTCCACCAGCTGGAAGGCCTGGTTGTAGACGAAGGAATCACAATGGCTGACCTGAAAGGTACACTGGACAGCTTTGCAAAACAGCTCTTCGGACCTGAAACAAAGACAAAGTTCAGACCGCATCACTTCCCGTTCACAGAACCTTCTGCTGAAATGGACGTATCCTGCTTCAAGTGCGGCGGCAAAGGCTGCAGAGTCTGCAAAGGCAGCGGCTGGATCGAAATCCTGGGATGCGGCATGGTTCATCCGAATGTACTGAAAGTCGGTGATGTTGATACTGAAAAGTACACAGGCTTTGCGTTCGGTATCGGTGTAGAACGAGTTGCTATGCTGAAGTACGGAGTTGATGATATCAGACTGTTCTATGAAAACGACATGAGATTCATCAATCAGTTCAAATAGGGAGGTTAAATAGATGTTAGTTCCAATCGAGTGGTTAAATGATTATATAGATATTAAAGATATCGACACGAAAGAATTCTGCGACCGTATGATTCTTTCCGGATCCGACCTGGAAACATGCGAATATTTCTGCGAAGAAATGGAAAATGTTCTGGTTGGCAGAATTGAAAAAATTGAAAAACACCCTGATGCAGATAAACTGGTAGTATGCCAGATCAATGTAGGACAGGAAGAACCGGTTCAGATCGTTACAGGTGCTCCTAATGTATTCGAAGGTGCTTTAGTTCCTGTAGCTATGCACAAGAGCCGTATTCCGGGCCCTCTGCACGGAAAAGCAAAAGAAGAAGGCGGCACTAAGATCACTAAAGGCAAGCTGAGGGGCGTTACTTCCTACGGTATGCTGTGCTCCGCTGAAGAACTTGGTTTTGAAGACAAAGTGGTTCCTGTTGCACACAGAGACGGTATCTGGATCCTGGAAGAAGAATACGAACCGGGTGCAGATTTTGCAGAAGCACTGGGTCTGAAACAGGCTGTAGTAGACTTTGATATCACACCTAACAGACCTGACTGTCTGGCTATGGTAGGTATGGCAAGAGAAGCTGCTGCAACTTTCGACAGAACATTCACTTATCCTGATACAGACCTGGAAGAAGCAGGTGAAGGTCAGGCTTCCGATTTCGTAAGCGTTGAAATCAAGAATCCGGAAAACTGCAAACGCTACGTTGCAAGAGTTGTAACAGACGTTAAGATCCAGCAGTCTCCATGGTGGCTGCAGAAGAGATTGATGTATGCAGGCATGAGACCTATCAACAATATCGTTGACATTACTAACTTCGTAATGCTGGAATACGGTCAGCCGATCCACGCTTTTGACATCAGACAGATCAAAGACAGCAAGATCATTGTTGAAAATGCTTCCCTGGGTGAAGTGTTCACAACTCTGGATGAGACAGAAAGAAAACTGACTCCTGAAATGCTGATGATCAAAGACGCAGAAAGATCTGTAGCGATCGCAGGTGTAATGGGCGGCCTGAACTCCGAAATCGAAGAAGACACAACAACGATCGTTATTGAGTCTGCAAACTTCAACGGAGACAGTGTAAGAGCTACTTCCAGAAAACTGGCTCTGAGAACAGAAGCTTCCGGAAGATTTGAAAAAGGCATCGACCCTAACCTGTGTGAAGCAGCTGCAGACAGAGTGTGCAAGCTGATTGAAATGCTGGGTGCAGGTAAAGTGTGCAAAGGCAGAGTTGATATATATCCAAACCCTGAGTCTGCAAAGACTATCGACATCAGAGTCGACAGAATCAATAAAGTTCTGGGTATCGAAATCAGCAGAGAAGAAATGGTTAAATACCTGACTAACCTGGAAATCAAGGTTGAAGGCGAAGGTAACATCATGACAGTTACACCTCCTACAATCAGACAGGACCTGGTTGCAGAAGAAGATTATATCGAAGAAGTTGCAAGACTTTACGGCTACGATAAATTACCGGTAACACTGCCTAAAGGAAACTGTGAATCCGGAATGAGCTATGAAAGATCTCTGAGAGACCTGACAAGAGAAACACTCTGCGGTATGGGCCTGAATGAAATCCAGACATATTCTTTCGTCAGCCCTAGAGGTGTAGACAAAGTAAGAATCGATGAAGATTCCTGGGAAAGATCCTTCGTAGTACTGACAAACCCTCTGGGTGAAGAAAACTCTGTAATGAGAACTATCCTGACTCCTAACATGATGGAAGTTCTGGCAAGAAACTATACAAGAAACATCGATTCCGTAATGGCATTTGAACTTGGTAACACATTCATGGAAAGCATGATGGGTCCGGATCAGCTGCCTGATGAACAGTATTCCTTGTGTATCGGTATGTACGGAAAAGATGCAGATTTCTTCACACTGAAAGGTATTGTTGAAGAATTACTGACTATTCTGGGTATCGAAGATTATAAATTCACTGCAGAATCTGAATACGGTGTATATCACCCTGGCAGATGTGCGAGAATCTCCATCAAATCTACAAAAGATCTGCTGGTATGGGGACATGAAGTTGATGAAATCGGCATCATGGGTGAAGTTCATCCTGACGTTGCAGAAAACTACGGTATGGACGGCGTGAGAATCTACTGCTGTGAAATCATGTTCGACACTGTCGTAAGACATGCAAACACAGATATCGTTTACAAACCGCTGCCTAAATACCCATCTACTTCCAGAGACATCGCGCTGCTGGTAGAAGAAGATGTACAGGTTGGAGATATCATCGATGTTATCAAAGCAGAAGATGACACTATCCTGGAAGATGTACAGCTGTTTGACGTGTACAGAGGAAAGCAGGTTGAAGAAGGTAAGAAGAGTGTGGCATTCACGCTGACTTACAGACATAAAGATAAGACACTGACTGATGAAGACGTGGCAGAAGTTCACAATAAAGTTCTTGACGCATTAAAAGAAAAAATCAATGCAGTATTAAGAGAAATGTAAGGGAGAAAAGCTATGGAAAGCAACAAAGTAAGTGTAAAAATCTATGGCCAGGAATATGTTATCTCAGGTCAGAAGTCCAGAGAACATATTATTAAAGTCGCTGATTATGTAGATAATAAGATGCATGAAATTGCCAATGCGGCGCCATCTTGCTCTGTTACCGACCTGGCAGTATTATCATCCGTAAACATTGCGGATGAAACCTTTGACAGCAAAGACGAAGTTGAAGAACTGAAAAAGCTCAACGTGCAGCTGGAAAAAGATGCGCAGCACTATGTACAGCTGTGGGATGAAGCCAAGAAAAACCACA
>JAGBGL010000051.1 GCA_017936025.1 Bacillota bacterium
CTTTCTAAGCTTTCGTTTTCTCTAACAATTACCTGTGCCATATCCTGCTTCACCTCCTGACATGTATGAAAATCATATGCATGCTATGGAACGGTCTTTGCGATAACGTTAGTATTATACTATCATTTACCACTATATGCAAGTTCTTTTTGAACTCTATTCGAAGATTATGCACATTTTTTCAGGCATCAGCCCGGTGGCCAAGTCAGCTTTCTCTTTCCTAACAGGTGGAAGTGGATATGCTGCACTGTCTGCATACCATCTTCACCGCAGTTGTTTACCAGTCTGTAACCGTTTTCCAGTTCCAGCGAAGCTGCGATATCCTTGACCTTTGTCATGATATATCCCAGTAATTCCTGATCTTCCGGCTGAACATCATCCATGGAAGCAATATGCTTTTTAGGAATGATCAGCACGTGTACAGGAGCCTGAGGATCCAGATCGTGGAAGCAGAGAATCTTATCATCTTCATATACTACATTGGATGGGATTTCTTTTTCTGCGATTTTACAAAAAATACAATCTGCCATAGTTCATCTCTCCTTTACAATAGATTTTTACTTTATACTTCAAAGCTGCCTTTCATGCCGTCCATAAAATCTTCTCCCAGCTTAACTTCACAGAAATCATTGATTTTACTTTCGTCACAGCCTTCAATATACACACGGATATAATTATCTGTATATCCTGTCATACATCCGGAATCTTCCAGATATTCTTCAATCAGCACTGTTCTCACTTTGCCTCTGTTGGCCTCATAAAACGCCCTGGAAGCCTCTTCTCCCGCTTCCATAAGCATCTGACTGCGCTGCTTCTTGACCGGCGGCGGCACCTGATTTTTCATTACTGCTGCTTTTGTCATAGGACGCTGAGAATACTTGAAAGCATGAACTTTGCAGAAGCCCGCTTCATGCACCAGTTTTATACTGTCCTGAAAATCTTCTTCAGTTTCTCCCGGGAAGCCCGCGATTATATCTGTTGTCAGTCCGTATTCCGGATCGAATTCCTTGAGCACTTTTACTATATCAAGATACTCGGATCTGTTGTACGGCCTGTTCATAGCCGCCAGCACAGCATCACTTCCACTCTGCGCCGACAAATGCAGGTGCGGACAGAGTTTCTCGTATTTCATCAGTCCCTTTACGTATTCTGCATTTACTACTGCCGGTTCCAGCGAACTCAGCCTGATCCTGAATCTGCCCGGAAGCTGATTCAGTTCTTTTATGATCCACTCTATGCCGTACAGGCCTTCAGGAGATTTCTCAAATCCCGGTTCTGTGCCGTACAGTGCCGCATTGATCCCTGTCAGGACGATTTCCTTGAATCCCTGAGCCAGCAGACCTTCTGCTTCCGCAATAACATCCGCCACCGCTCTGCTGCGTACGCTTCCGCGTGCATAAGGAATGACACAGTAAGTACAGAATCTGTTACAGCCTTCCTGGATCTTTATATATGCTCTGGTGCGGGTTTCTGTAGCCGTCACCAGACCTGTTTCTTCGTAAGTCTTCAGTTCTTCATATGGAAGCACATGCATCTGCGGCAGTCTTTCCTTCAAATACTCTTCGACATAGTCGACCAGTCTGTTCTTTTCGTTGGTTCCTGATACGATGTTCACCCCTTCGACAGCCTGTACTTCGTCAGGGCTGATCTGAGCATAACATCCTGTTACCGCGATGACTGCATCCGGGTTCTTCTTTTTCATCTTGCGGATGTACTGGCGTGATTTACGGTCAGCAAGTCCCGTTACCGTACATGTGTTGATCACATATATATCCGCAAAGTCTGTTTCTCCCACGATTTCATATCCCCTGTCGCGGAATTTCAGCCCCAGAGCCTCAGACTCATACTGATTAACTTTACAGCCAAGAGTAAGCATAGATATTTTCATTCGTATTACTTCCTTTTCCAAAAATTAAATTCATAATTCACGGCACTTACAAGCGCAACGCACGCAGTTTCTGCACGTAAAATTGTTTCCCCTAAACTAACAACTTTTGCGCCAGCATCAACAAAATTTTGCACTTCCTTTTCGCTAAAACCACCCTCGCTTCCTATGATTATGGCAGTATCTTTTGAGCAATCTAATTTTGAAATA
>JAGBGL010000005.1 GCA_017936025.1 Bacillota bacterium
CTGACGTTGAAGGTATCGACGTTGCCAACAAGCTGTCGATCCTGATGGCTCTGGCTTTCGACAAATATGTAGCACCTGAAGATATCCCAACTGAAGGTATCACAAAGATCACTAAAGAAGACATCGCTGCTGCTGCTGAAAAAGGCTGCAAGATCAAGCTGATCGCGGAAGCAAAAAAAGTCGGCGACGAAGTCGAATACAGTGTAAAACCAATGGAACTGCCTGTTTCTCACCCACTGGCGGGCATCAACAACGAATTCAATGCTGTTTTCGTAAAAGGAAATGCAGTTGATGAGCTGATGTTCTACGGTAAAGGTGCAGGCCCGCTTCCAACAGGAAGTGCTGTAATGGGAGACGTTCTCGAAATCGCAAAATTATGTGGAGGAAATAAATAATGACATTATTTAAACAGTGGAGAGATCTGATCGAGAATCAGACTGATGCAACATTTAGAGACTTCTGGACTGAATATTCCGGAGCTGAAACAAAAATCTACAGCGCTATCCTGGACAACCCGGGCGAAAAAGTATGCGGCAAGATCGGTGAACTGGCTGCTGCACACGAAGTACGTCCTGTGATCTACATGGGCTTCCTGGATGGTATCAACACTTCCCTGGCAGGCGGAGAAATCGCACTGGAAGATCTGAACGAAGAATCCGAAATCGAACTGGATATCGACCTGGAAAAGCTGTTATACAACATGCTGGCTGCTGAAGCTGAGTATCTGTATACTCTGCCACAGTGGGAAAACATTTTCTCTGAAGAAAAGATCAAAGAGATTGTAAAATCCTTCAAGAGATCCAAGACTGTTGTTAAGGGCGAAAAAATCGGCCGTAACGATCCATGTCCATGCGGCAGCGGTAAAAAATACAAAAAATGCTGCGGCAGATAATCTCGATTTTAATTATGAAACCTGCAAACCTGCTGCATAATATATGCGGCAGGTTTTTTATTGGCAGCAATGACAGCAAGTACCTGTTTTTATAAATTGAATTGCACGCTTCGAAAGGCATACGACAGCAATAAACACTTTTTCCCAAAAAGATGTCACTGCGTTTCAAACATCCGACAGCAAGTGATGAAAATCAATATTTTTATTTCTTTTTTTCTAAACCTTGCGCACTTATTGGAGAATTTCAGGCTTCATGCTGTCATTCACAACTGAACAGATGCAACTGACACAAAAATATAGGCTGCATGCTGCCGTTTCATCCGAATCATGCGCCGCTTCTCCTGTAAAAGAATCAATTTGTTGCCGTTTCCGCAAAAATATAGAAAAATACAACTATAATAGCCAATAGAATGCTGCTATTCGAAAGAAAGGATTAAAACATGAAGACTTTATTTGTAAATGCGTGCGTAAGACCTGAGTCCCGCACTTTAAAACTGGCGAAGCACGTGCTGGCCAAGCTGGACGGAGAGGTTCAGGAAGTAAACCTTGAAAAAGAAAATATCCAGCCTCTGAATCTGGATACTCTGATGCAGCGCGATGCACTGCTGAAAGAGAAAAATTATGATGCAGAAATGCTGAAATACGCAAAGCAGTTCGCTGCAGCTGATACTGTTGTAATCGCTGCACCGTTCTGGGATCTGTCCTTCCCTGCAATGCTGAAAAACTACATCGAAGCTGTAACAGTTAACGGAATCACTTTCACTTATTCCGAAGAAGGTTTCCCTGTCAGCCTGAACAATATCAAGAAAGTAATCTACGTAACAACTGCCGGCGGTCCTACAACCGGCATGGACTACGGATGCGAGTATATCACAGGTATCTGCCAGAAGCTGTACGGCATTCCGGAAGTGAAATGCTACAAAGCTGAAATGCTGGATGTTATCGGATTCGATGCTGATGAGATCCTGGCAAAAGTAATGGAAGAAATCGATTTGACAATGTAGTTCCGGATGACTACTGAAAAAAATAACCGTGCTTCTTATTTCGGAAGCACGGTTTCTATTTTTTGCAAAACGTTACGTAACGGTAAGGTTTATAAGCCGACTTTCTTGCAGAGATAGCTGATCGGACATTCACTGCACTTCGGATTGCGGGCCGAGCAGCACTGACGGCCGTGGAAAATCAGGCTATGATGAGTGCGGGACCAGCGGGCTTCAGGCAGGGCTTCCATAAGGGCAAGCTCTGTTTTCAGCACATCCTTTTCACTGACAAGTCCGATACGGTTAGCAACGCGGAATACATGGGTGTCAACCGCGATCCTCTGGTGGCCGAAGCCAACCGCCAGTACGACATTTGCCGTTTTGCGTCCGACGCCCGGAAGCTCCACGAGCTGATCATAATCTTCAGGCACCTGCCCACCGTATTTTTCCGTCAGCTGTATTGCCAGATTTCTGATGTTGCGGGCTTTTGTTTTATACATGCCGATGCGGCGGAGCTTTTCCTGAAGCTCTGCTTCAGGGGCCTCTGCGAGGGCCGCGGCGTCAGGGTACGCCGCGAAAAGGTCCGGCGTGACTTTGTTGACGCTGACGTCCGTTGTCTGGGCGGACAGCACTACTGCGACCAGCAGTTCAAATACATTCCTGTGATCAAGGGCGCAGTCCGCGTCAGGATACTGCTGCTCCAGTCTGTCTAATATTTCGTTTATTTCTGTATTATTGAACATCTTATCTTACCTCAGTTTTCCAGTTGGCCGTAATGACTCCGATAACGATCATTATCATTCCGAGCACTGTGTACCATCCCCATGAATCACCCTGGATCAGAATTCCCGTAATAACACCTGTCATTGTCAGCAGATTCGTATTGATCGCGGACGTCTGTGAAGCCGGAATATGGCTTACTGCAAAGTTGAACATAAAGTATGCTGCGAAAGAACCGCATGCACCCAGAAACAGTACGGCCAGACCAACTTCAGGATGCTGGAAGCATATAACGTAGCCTTCGAAACCGCTTCCGCGGATCAGATTTATCATATTGAACCAGATCACGCCGATGACTGCAATCGAAAACGATCTTTCTGTCGCAGAAAATTCGTCTGCGATTTTTTCGGAAATAATCGTATAGACCGCAGCAAACAATACGGCTATCAGCAGAGACAAATATCCGAGGAGGCTTCCGCCTACAGCAAAGCCTTCACCGAAAACGGTAGAGATCACGATCCCCGAAAATGAAATCAGCATCCCCACAGCAACCATTCTGCCGACCGGTTTTTTCAGCACTGTGACAGTCAGCAGAGCTACGCCGATCGGGATCATCGCGTAAATGATCGCAGATTCCGAAGTCGTTGTCATGTCTATCCCTGCAGTTTCGAAAAGCTGGCTGAGACACGGCTGTGCCAGCGCCAGCAGCAGCAACCATTTAATATCTTTGCCTCTGAGCTTTATTTTCACAACGCCGACTGCCAGCAACACAAGATAAAGCACCAGTGCTACTGTCCATCTGCATGCCAGCACCTGGAATACATCCAGCTCAGTCAGTGCTATTTTCGCACCTAAAAATGTCAGCCCGAAAAAAATCGAGCTGAATACTATCAAAACGTATGAAGCGACTTTTGTTTTCATATGATTATTCACCGTCGCTCAATTCTTCAAGTCTTCTGAACCAGCCTTTTTCAGAGCTGTAGATTCTGGAAGCTTCCCATCCGAAGTGATTCAGCTTGTCGCACATGAAGAAGGCAAGCAGCTGTGCAGTTTCCCCATTTGCCAGCTCGTACTTTTCGCTGATCCATTTCTGGATTTCTTCGTCTGTGCATTCACCGCCCGCATCGTACATGTAAGTCACCAGATCCTCAGCGATCTGTCTGATATGCGGATATAAAAATTCGTCGCCGGAGTCGCTGATCACCAGGAATTCAGGCTCCTCTTCATCAGGCTCTGCATACCCTGCTTCAATGAACTCCTTTGCGCCCGGATACTCATCTGCTTCATCTTCGTAGCATCCTGCAGGTGCCACATAAAACAAAGTAATCATTTCAATAATCTGCTGTTTTGTCATATCATAAACCTCGCTTTATTTTTGATTGCCCGCATATGACCGCGGACAGTATCTATCTTTTCTTTACAACTTTATTGTAACGCAAAGGCTTTTGGTTGGCAAATAGTTCATCAGCAGTCTTTGCCGTATAAATGACAACAAATTGAGGTTTATATGGTTGTGGCAGCAGCTTCTATCTGCCGAAAGAAGCACGTAAGACGAACTCCTTGCTAATATCACTGATGCCAGTAAAATTTTCGCTGATCTTTCGGACATAGTCATGCAGCTCCTTTCTTGTCTTAATTATAAAGCTGGTATATACTTTGAGTAAAACGAGACATAATCATATATCGAGACTTTCCGGGGACAGGATACTGACAATGCCCGCATGTTCAGAAGGAATAACATACAGCCGAATATCCGGTTTGAAACTGAAGATACTTATGCCAGCCACAGGATGGTCGAAGCCGGCCTCGGTGTGAGTCTGAGCAACTATATAGAATCCAAAGAACGCAGCGAAGACAAAAGCGTGCGTCTTATGGAACTGGACCCGCCGCAGATCGTTGAGATCGGTATAGCGACACCGTCTGATGCTCTCATCTCACCGGCGGCAAAGAAATTCCGGGATTTTGCTATGAAGTATATAAATGAAATAACAGAGGTGACTGAATGAAATCACAGAAAATAATCGAAGCATGCCTTAACGAAAAAGACACAGATCCTATAGATATTTTCAACAGAATAGCTACTATGGACTTTATCGCAATGCACGGTCCCGAGCACCACATCCTGGATGGGGCTGCACTTCTGACGGCATATCATAATGCTGGCGGCAAGATCGACCTTGCGGCTGCCCTGAGTGAGATCGCAAACCGCGGATCCAGAATGCCTGGCGCGACATGCGGCCACTGGGGCGTCTGCGGGGCTGTAACTTCCATGGGAGCTGCCCTCTCCATAATCGACGGAACAGGTCCTGTCAGCACAGATGCTTCCTGGGGCAAACACATGGAATTCACTTCTGCGGCTCTGGCGGGGCTGGCTAAGACCGGCGGTCCGAGATGCTGCAAACGCGATGCCTATATCAGCTTTGAAACTGCGGTGAGACATATAAACGAAAATTATGATGTAGAGCTGAAAATCAGTGATGTACGCTGTGGCTTCAGCGAAAAAAATGCTCAGTGCATCAAGGACAGATGCCCGTATTTTCCCAGGCCGAAAGTAGCTTTCATCTGCGTCCACAATTCCTGCCGCAGCCAGATCGCGGAAGCCCTCGGAAAGAAATATTTATCCGATATCTGCGACTGCTATTCTGCCGGCACCGAGACAAAGCCGCAGATCAACCAGGATGCAGTGCGTCTGATGAAAGAGCTTTACGGGATCGATATGGAAGCCACTCAGCATTCAAAGCTTGCTTCCGGCATCCCTGCTCCGGATATTGCAATATCGATGGGCTGTAATGTGACCTGCCCTTATGTGGTCCGGCCTTTCAATGATGACTGGGGGCTGGAAGATCCGACAGGACAAAGTGACGAAAAGTTCCTGGAAATCATCAAGATGATCGAAGAAAAAGTTTTAGAATTGAGAAACACTGTACTTAAATAAATTGTAGTGACTACAGCAATTACAACTGGACTTATTTCGATCCGGAAGCGAAAAAAGTGCGCCATGATGAAGTGTTCCCGAAAGAGCTGGAAATGGCGTTCGGATACGGCAGCGAGATCGTTAAAAGCCCATGGTGATAGAAGACTCTCCACGGAGGTGCATTATGGTCCATGTAGATAAAAATCAGATGAACAGAATAGCACATTTATTCGAAGGCATCC
>JAGBGL010000052.1 GCA_017936025.1 Bacillota bacterium
ACCGGCAGGTCCCGGGTTCAAGTCCCTGATGGCCCACCATAATTTAATACGAAAGATAATATGCCCAGATAGCTCAGTAGGTAGAGCAGGGGACTGAAAATCCCCGTGTCCTTGGTTCAATTCCGAGTCTGGGCACCATTTATTTTTTGACAGGACTGTCGCTGATGCGGCAGTCTTTTAAAATTCGTGATCATATGGCTGGAGAAAATGGATTCTGACCGGAAGCGCAGAAAACTAGACGAAATACACAAAAAAGGGCAGTTAAATAACATCGGGAATATCCGAAAAAACAACAGGCCTTACATGTTCATAAAATCAAAAATAAAGCGGGTGTGCTGTTTTCAGCATACCCTTTTTATGTTATAATAAATTGTTAAACTGTACACTGGCGACAGTGTGCGGTGAAATGCTTTAAAATGCTTTGAAACAGGGAAAAGGAAAGGAGGATGTTACATGTCCGAAAGCGATAATAGAAAGGCTCTGGAAGACAATTCCGACAATGGAAAAGAGTCTTTTAATACTGAGGTTTCATGTGTGGATAATTGTGTGTGCATGGAACCTGAAATAACTGATAATTATATGGGCATGGAAGACTTCTCCATGAGAGTGGAAAAACCATCGGTTCTGCTTCACAGCTGCTGCGGACCATGCAGTACGGCTGTAGTGGAAAGACTTGCCCCTGATTATCAGATAACTATATTTTTCTATAATCCGTGCATTACGGATGAAGAAGAATACATGAGAAGAAAACAGGCGCAGCTGGACTTCATAAACAAATATAATTCCAGCCTGCCGCCGAAAGAACATATCCGCTTTATGGAAGGCCCGCATGATACAAAGAACTTCTACAAAATGACAGAAGGGCTTGAGGCAGAGCCGGAAGGCGGCGCGAGATGTCACGTGTGCTTCCGCCAGAGGCTTGAAAAGACTGCAGAGACGTGTGCGATGGCCGGATGTGACTATTTCACGACTACACTGACAGTAAGTCCGCACAAGAATTACAAGGTCATCAGCGGAATAGGGAAAGAGATCGCTGTTAAATACAATCTCAGCTTCCTGGATATGGACTTCAAGAAAAAAGACGGATTTAAGCGCAGTACAGAGCTGTCCAGAGAGTATGGACTTTACAGACAGAATTACTGCGGATGTGAATATTCTATATGGGAAAGGTAGGACGATAATTATGTCATTTTTAATTATTCCGGAGGATTATACACCGGAAATCGACTTTATGGAGAGCCAGAGGGCCATCAAGAAAATCAAAGACTTCTTCCAGGATGAACTTGCTTACGGACTGAAGCTGAGACGAGTTTCCGCTCCGCTGTTCGTAGCGCCTGAAACAGGTCTTAACGATAACCTGAGCGGTGTTGAAAGAACAGTATCTTTCACGGTAAAAGACATGGATGAGAAGCCTGTTGAAATCGTTCAGTCTCTGGCTAAATGGAAGCGTATGGCGCTGGGCAAATACAACATCCAGCCGGGACGCGGAATTTATACAGACATGAATGCTATCAGAAGAGATGAAGAACTGGACAATCTGCATTCTATCTATGTTGACCAGTGGGACTGGGAAAAGGTTATCAGACCTGATCAGCGTAATGAAGAATACCTGAAAGAAACAGTAACTGCAATCTACAATGCAATGAAAAATCTGGGAGACTATGTAAACAGAATGTACCCTGAAATAAAAACAAATCTGCCGAACGAAATCTTCTTCGTGACAGCTCAGGAACTGGAAGACATGTATCCTGAAATGACTCCGGAGGAAAGAGAAGAGGCGATCACAAGAGAGAAAAAGGCGGTATTCGTTATGAAGATCGGCGACACTCTCAAATCCGGACAGACGCATGGACACAGAGCACCTGACTACGATGACTGGGAGCTGAACGGCGACATCATTCTGTGGAACGAGGTTCTGGACTGCGCGATCGAGCTGTCTTCCATGGGTATCCGTGTTGACGCGGAAGCAATGGACCGTCAGCTGGAGAAATCCGGCAAAGAAGAAAGACGCGGAATGGACTTCCACCAGATGATCTTAAATGATGAGCTGCCATGCACTATCGGCGGAGGTATCGGACAGAGCCGTCTGTGCCTGTACTTCCTGAGAAAAGCTCATATCGGGGAAGTTCAGGTATCTATCTGGCCTGAAGACATGATCAGGGAATGCAGCGAGAACAATATCTTCCTGCTGTAGGAGAGTAATGAAATACGTAGATGTAATAATCGACAACAAAAGTGAACATACCGATGTCATGTATACTTACGGCTGCGAAGATGACAGCATCAGAGCGGGCCAGAAAGTATACGTGCCGTTTTCGCAGGGGAACAGGATCAGGGAAGGATATGTGTTCCGGGTGGCGGATGAGCCGGATCAGGAATACAAAAATCTGAAATACATAGAATCCGCAGATGAGGATATATGTCTGAACCAGGAAATCGTAGATACGTGCATATGGATGAAACACCGGTATCTGTGCAAATATATAGACGGGATAAAATGCTTTACACCCGCGGGATCAAAATCCAGGAAGGGCAAGGTAAGAGATCCTTTTAAGGATATAGTGGCAGATGAAGGAGAACGTCCTCAGCTGACAGACCAGCAGCAGGCTGTCCTTGCACCTGTGGAAGCTGCGCTTGACAGCGGAAGCCATGAGCGGTTCCTGCTATACGGAGTGACCGGAAGCGGCAAGACCGAAGTCTATATGCGTGCGGCTGAAAAGTGCATCGCAGGCGGACGGCAGGTCATCATGCTGGTGCCGGAAATATCCCTTACCCATCAGGTTATCCGCAGATTCATCGGAAGATTCGGTGCAGAAAGAATGGCAGTGCTCCACAGCAGACTTTCTGCAGGAGAAAGATACGATGAATGGATGCGCATAAAAAGCGGGCAGGTGGACATTGTAATCGGTGCAAGATCTGCGGTATTCGCACCGCTTGAAAAGATCGGACTGATCATCCTTGACGAAGAGCACGAAACTACATACAAATCAGATATGACCCCTAAATACGATACCGTCGAAGTCGCGCTGAAGAGACTTCAGCAGCACGCAGGCGTGCTGATCGCCGGCAGTGCAACGCCGTCGGTCGCGACGTTCTTCAGATCAGAGCAGGGGATATATAAAAGGCTGGAGCTGACTGAGAGATATAATCAGGTCGCTCTGCCGGAGGTGAGCGTAGTTGACATGAGGGAAGAACTGAGAAACGGCAACAGGTCCGTGATCAGCAGAAAGCTTTATGACGGGATAAGGAATGCACTTGAAAATAAGCAGCAGGTGATACTTTTCCTGAACAGGAGAGGCTACTCGACGTTCGTGTCATGCAGGGAATGCGGCAAGGTGCTGGAATGCCCCGACTGCGGCATATCGCTTACTTATCACAAAGAAAAAGACAGAGCTGTATGCCATTACTGCGGCCACGAAATAAGGCCGCCGAAGACCTGCCCTGACTGTGGAAGCAAATATATAAGATACTTTGGCACAGGGACAGAAAAGGTCGAAGAGGCTGTAAAAGAACTGTTTCCGGAAGCTTCCATTGAAAGGCTGGATCTGGACTCTGCAAGGAAGAAAGGCAGTCTGGATGCCATGCTGAAGAGATTCGGCAAGGGAAAAACTGACATCCTGATCGGGACCCAGCTGGTTGCCAAGGGCCTGGATTTCAGGAACGTGGCGCTGGTCGGAATAGTTTCGGCAGATGTGACGCTTCACATACCTGACTACAGATCGCCGGAAAGAACTTTCCAGCTGATAACTCAGGCGGCAGGCAGAGCCGGAAGAGGCGACATCCAGGGCAAAGTGGTGATACAGTCATATACGCCGGACAACTATGCCGTTCAGAAGGCGGCCGCGCAGGATTACAGAGGCTTTTACGAAGAAGAACTGATGCTGAGAGGATACATGGGATATCCGCCTTACAGCGATCTCTTCCAGGTGGTTTTCTCGGGAAAGAGCGAACAGACAGTAAAGCAGGCAGCTGAAAAATGGCACATGCAGCTGGAAGAGGTGCTTTCGCAGGATGAACTGCAGATCTTCAGACCGCAGCCGGCGCCGATGAACAGAATAAAAGAAACTTACCGGTGGTGCATGCTGATCAAAAGCCCGCAGGGCAAAAGACGTATGACAGCCGCAGCACTGGAGAAAATAAAACAAAACGACAAATCAAAGAAAAATAAATATGCTGTAACAGTGGATATCAATCCGTACAGCTTTATATGATGGAGGAAATTATGGCATTAAGAAACATTGTAGTAGAGGGAGATCCTGTATTAAGAAAGGTTTGCAGACCTGTAGACAAAGTTGACGACCGTATCCGTATGATTCTGGACGATATGATCGATACTATGCATGAAGCTATGGGTGTGGGTCTGGCAGCGCCTCAGATCGGTATGATGCGCAGAATGTTCGTTGCAGAACCTGAAGAAGGCGAGATCTTCTGCTTCGTTAATCCTGAGATCATCTCCGTAGAAGGCGAACAGGAATGTATCGAAGGATGCCTGTCCGTTCCGGGGTACCAGGGAAGAGTCATCAGACCTGAAAAGATCCACATCAAAGGGCTGGATTATAACGGAGAAGAGCAGGAATACATCTTCGAGGGATGGTACGCTAATGTTATGTGCCATGAATTCGACCATCTGGAAGGTGTACTGTATATCGACAAAGCAGACAACATTCAGAAATTAGAGGACTAGGACAATGAAAATCATATATATGGGAACACCGGACTTTGCAGTTCCTGCCCTGCAGGCTCTTGCCGAAGCAGGCCATGAGATCGGCTATGTCGTTACTCAGCCTGACGCTGTAAGAGACAGAGGCAAGAAGGTAAAGATGACACCGGTAAAAGAAAAAGCTCTGGAGCTGGGCATCGAAGTGCTTCAGCCTGAGCGCGTCAAAGGCGATGATGAGTTTTTTGCAACTATCGAGGCTTACGCGCCTGATCTGATCGCCGTTGCGGCGTATGGACAGATCCTGCCTAAAAACGTGCTGGATCTGCCAAAGCTGGGATGCGTGAACATCCATGGCTCACTGCTTCCTAGATGGAGAGGCGCGGCGCCTATCCAGAGATCCATCCAGGCAGGCGATGAAGAGACAGGCATTACTATCATGTACATGGAAGAAGGTCTGGATACGGGTGCGATGCTGTCTAAGAGAAAGACTCCTATTGCAGACAAAACAGGAGAACAGCTTCACGACGAACTGGCAGTGATGGGTGCAGAACTGCTGGTCGAAACGCTTCCGGGACTGGAAGCAGGAACTGTCACTGCGGAAGAGCAGGACGACAGCCTGTCTACTTATGCGAAGATGCTGTCCAAAAAGGAAGGCGAGATCGACTTCACTAAATCTCCTGAAGAAATCGAAAGAATGATCAGAGCATTCGACTCCTGGCCGGGCGCATATACTTCTTACGGTGACAAGGTAATGAAAATCTGGAAAGCTGAAGTAAAACCGGGCAGAAACAGTGCTGCTCCGGGAACTGTAACGGCGGTCCATAAAGACGGCATTGAAATCGCAGCAGGCGGAAGCACTCTGGTTGCGAAAATCATTCAGATGCCGGGCAAAAAAAGAGTTGCCGTGGGCGAGTATCTTAAGGGCAATTCCGTTGAAATTGGAACGGTTTTAGGGTAAAATATAAGGTAATATAAAAATACAGAGAGGGGTAGTCGAATGTATTACGGATATTATTATGATCCGACGATGATTTTACTGGTGATAGCTATGATCTTCACCATTTTTGCACAGGCGAAGGTCAGCAGAGCATACAGAAAATTCTCGAGAGTACCAAATCATACAGGGATGACAGGGATGATGGCAGCCAGAAGGATCCTGGATGCCAACGGACTTTCTCATGTGCGCATAGAGATGACACCGGGAACACTCAGCGACCATTACGATCCGAGAGGATGCGTTATGAGACTTTCCGCAGATGTATATAACGGAACGAGTGTTGCAGCAGTCAGCATCGCGGCACATGAATCAGGGCATGCAGTTCAGCATGCGACAGGGTACGGGTTTCTGAAATTCAGAAATGCTATCGTACCTGTAGTGAATTTTGCATCTAAATTATCATGGATACTGATCATCATCGGCATCATTATCGCAGGAGCGGGAAGTTATTTCGGAAGCTTTGTCTTCGATCTGGGCATCCTGTTCTTCGTAGCTGTAGTTGTATTCCATCTGGTAACACTTCCGGTGGAACTGAATGCAAGCAGCAGAGCGGTCTCAATGATGCAGCAGCTGGCAATAATCGGACCGGCTGATGTGAGAGGATCCAAAAAAGTACTTTCCGCTGCAGCGCTTACGTATGTAGCGGCACTGGCAACAGCAGTCCTGCAGCTTGTGAGACTGTTATTACTCAGGGAGCGTGATTAAATGGATATCAACAGAAGAGTGGCATACCTGACACTGATGGATGTCGAAACAAAAAAATCTTTTTCTAATCTGGCACTGAACCACCATATAAAGATCCACGATCCGGGTTCACCGGCGTTTATCAGGGAACTGACATATGGAGTTCTGGAAAACAAGATCCTGCTGGATCATTATATCGATCAGCTGGTAAAAACGGGTGCGGCTTCACTGAAGGCGGCTGACCGTACTATCCTGAGAATGGGTATTTATCAGCTGGGATTCATGGACTCCGTTCCTGAATATGCAGCAGTGAATGAAAGCGTTGTTATGGCAAAAAAATACTGCAGAGGACGCAGCGGCTTTATAAACGGCGTACTGAGAGGCTATCTCTCCAAGAAAGACCAGCTGACGCTGCCTGATCCTGCGGAAGATATCGTGAAATATCTGTCTGTTAAATATTCTTATGAGCCATGGATCGTAGAACTGTGGATGGAAGAATACGGGGCAGAGTTTGTAGAAGAACTGCTGGCGGCAGGAAACGAGACTCCGGATAATACTATCAGATACAACTGGATGAAAGTAAGAAAACAGGATCTGATCGAAAAACTGGTGGAAAGAGGATTCGAAGTCAGCGAAGGACGTGTGTGCCAGAATGCACTTTATGTCAAAGGCAGCGGACTTCTGGAAACGGGTCTGTATGAAGACGGCTTTTTCTCCGTTCAGGACGAAAGTTCTATGCTGGTAGCGGAAAAGCTGGATCCTAAACACGGAGAAACTATTATGGACATGTGCGCTGCTCCGGGCGGCAAGACAATGGCCATTGCAGAAAGAATGAACAATACAGGAAGAATCATCGCTTCCGACATTTACAGAAGAAAACTGGATCTGATAGACCGCGAGGCTTACAGACTGGGAATGAAGAATATAGAAACAAGAGCGTGGGATGCGACAAGACTGGATTCTTCCATGATCGGAAAAGCAGACCGTGTTCTGGTGGATGCACCTTGCTCAGGACTGGGCGTAGTGCGCAGAAAACCGGAAATAAAATACAAGGAAAAAACACAGGAAATGGACCTGCTGCCTAGAACACAGCTGAAGATACTGACTAATGCGGCAAAATACGTCAAGGTCGGAGGAACGCTGGTTTACAGCACATGCACCATCAATCCTTATGAAAATCAGAGAGTTGTAGATGACTTCCTCAAAAAGAACAGCATGTTCGAAGTGGAAGAAATGATACAGCTGCTTCCTAACAGGGACGGCACAGACGGATTCTTCATCTGTGTAATGAAGAACGAAGGATTACTGATTTAAGAACAGGAGTAATTATTTTATGACGCAACTAGGGTTTAAAAGTAACACTGGCGCGGTTCGGGAAAAAAATGAAGATGCCTGCTTTGTCATACCGGGACAGAATGTCTATATCGTGGCTGACGGAGTAGGAGGAAATAACGCAGGCGAGGTCGCCAGCAGGACAGTGGTGCAGGGCATAGCCGAATATGTCCGGGAAGTGCCACTGGATGAATGCGGGACCGACGAAGAGATCTGCAGTTATTTCATAGATTGTCTGGCGAAGGTGAACGACGAGGTAGTGACTCTCGGGCAGAATCACCGTGAGAACAGAGGTATGGCTACCACGGTAGTCACGGCTTATATCAGAGATGACAAGGCATATATAATGCATGTCGGCGACAGCAGAGCGTATCTGTTCAGAGACGGGGAGCTGACGCAGCTGACAGAGGATCATACATATGTGAACGAGCTCCTGAAAAGCGGAGCTATTACCACGAGAGAAGCCGAAAACCACAGCCAGAAGCACTATATCACGAGGGCGATCGGCGCAGACATATTTGTGAAATCGGATTTTAACCGGGTAGCAGTAAGCGAAGGCGATATACTTATGCTATGTTCAGACGGACTTTACGGTGAAGTCGAAGAACAGCAGCTTGTA
This sequence comes from Bacillota bacterium, assembly GCA_017936025.1. GTDB lineage: Bacteria > Bacillota > Clostridia > Peptostreptococcales > Anaerovoracaceae > RGIG9096. The sequence continues at coordinate 8,293 of JAGBGL010000052.1, forward strand.
GATATACTTGGAAGAGACGAAAACATGCCGGATATGTGCGGTCAGCTGGTAGATGCAGCGATCGAGGCCGGCGGCAGAGATAATATCACCGTAGTTTTAGTGAAAGTATAGAGGAGGACCAGGATGGCCAGTAAAGTATTAGCAGGACGTTATGAACTGTTTGAAAAAATCGGTGAAGGCGGAATGTCCGTTGTATATAAAGCAAAGGACCGTCTTCTCAATCGTTTTGTTGCTATTAAAGTTCTGAAGCCTGAATTTATCAGAGATAAGAAGTTTATCGAAAGTTTCAGAAGAGAATCTCAGGCGGCAGCAAGCTTATCTCATCCTAATATCGTAGGAATTTTCGATGTGGGACAGGAAGGAAATATCCACTACATAGTTATGGAACTGGTTGAGGGGAATACTCTCAACGAGCTGATCCGCGAAGAAGGACCTCTTCCATACACTCGTGTTATTGAACTGACAAAACAGATAGCGGGCGCACTTTCCGTAGCCCACAAACATTCTCTGATCCACAGAGACGTTAAACCGCACAATGTAATGCTGACAGCAGACGGTACAGCGAAAATCACAGACTTCGGTATCGCAAAGGCAATCAACTCTTCCACACTGGCTGATACTATCGGCGGCGGAGTGATGGGCAGCGTGCATTATTTCTCTCCGGAACAGGCAAGAGGCGGTTATGTAGATGAAAAATCCGATATCTATTCTCTGGGTATCGTTATGTATGAAATGCTGACAGGACGTGTTCCTTTTGACGGAGACAATCCTGTGAATATCGCGCTGATGCACATCAACGGCAACATGGTTGCACCTTCCAGACTGATGACAGGTATCCCGCCTGCACTGGAAAGAATCGTAATGAAAGCGACTGACAAATATCAGAGCAACAGATTTGCAAGTGCTGACGAACTGATACAGGCGCTGAATGATCTGGAATTCGTGGGTAAAGTCGTAGGTGATTCCGTATTTGCAGCAGGAGAAGGCGGAGCGCCTATTCTGGAAAATACTATCGATGACGATGATTACGATGACGAGCCAAAGAAGAAAAAGAAGAATAAAGCAAAGAAAGATAAAAAAGCAGAAATGACAGAAGAAGAACTGGCTGCTGCTAAGAAAAAGAAGATCATTATCGGAGCTGCCGCAGGAGTTGTGGTTGTTCTGGGTATTATCCTGGGCTTTGTATTCGGAGGCGGAGAACCTGCTACAGTACCTGATCTGACAGGCCTGACCTATGAAGAAGCTGAACAGAAGGCTGAAGAAGTAGGCTTTAAGGTAGAGCAGGGAGATATCGTAAATGACCCTGATATCGAGGCGGGAAAAGTTGCTTACCAGACACCTAAAGGCAATACTACAGCGAAAACAGGAACTACTATCAAAGTAAACATCAGTAAGGGCCCTGGCAACGGACAGGTACCGGATGTTACAGGTATGGACGAAAAAGATGCGATCGAGCTGCTGGAAGCAAGCGGGTTCAAGATCGGTGACATCACTCCGGGTCCAAGCGACATGGAAAAAGGCAAGGTCTACGAGCAGACACCAAGAGGAAAAACTACAGCCAAAGAAGGTACAAAAGTTGACCTGATGGTAAGTGACGGAACAGCAGAAAAAATCGCTATGCCTTATCTGGTCGGCAAAGATATCGACGATGCAAAAGCACTGCTGGCTGAAGATGGCCTGAAACTGGGCAAAGTAAATTATGAATCCAGCAATACTTATGCTGAAAACGAAGTAATCTGGCAGCAGTACAGCGCAGGCGAAGAAATCGCGAAAGGCACTTCTGTACAGCTGACAGTAAGCACAGGCCCTGCGGCTTCCCAGCCGGTAGACCTGTATATCAGCTACGGTCCTGCAAACAATGAAGTTTTCTACATGACAGTTACTCTGTCCGATAATTCCGGAACAAGAACACTGTTCAACAATGTTGAGAGACACAAGTCCAACAGCGGTGAAACTATCACGCTGACAGGAACAGGTACAGGTACCGTTGTAGTTACATTTGACGGAAGCCAGGTAATGAAGAAATCCGTCAACTTCACGAAGGGAACTATCCGTTAATGAAGGGAACGATTGTAAAAGGAATCGCCGGGTTCTACTATGTGCGTCACGAAGGTGAGGTTTATCAGTGCAAGGCCCGGGGATTGTTTAAAAAAGATGATATAAAGCCGATGGTCGGTGACTTTGTTGAGTTCGAACACGGTGCAGGAGAAGATGATGACGGATGGATCACCGAAATCTATACGCGCAGAAACTCTTTTATCAGACCGCCGATCTCCAACGTTGACTGTTTTGTGATCGTCATGGCGGCAGCCAATCCGAAGCCGAATCTGGCAGTAATGGACAAGTTCCTTGTCATGGCGGAAAAAAGCAATACTGATATTATTGTGTGCATCAACAAAACAGACCTGGCGGCCAAAGGCAGGAAGGCTCTCGAACTTGAAAACCTGAAGAATGTTTACGGACAGGTTTATCCTGTGATAACACTGAGCGGAACAAAGGGCGAGGGAATTGACGAACTGAAGGAAAAGCTGGCAGAAGGCGCTGCAAGCAGTGACGGTACAAGACACATAGCTCTGGCGGGCCCTTCCGGCGTGGGCAAGTCCACACTGCTCAACTGCCTGATCCCTCATGCAGAGGCAGAGACGGGAGATATCAGCCATAAATCCAAGAGAGGTAAACATACGACGAGACACAGCGAGTTGTTTGATCTCGGAGACGGCACGATGATTTTTGACACGCCGGGATTCACTTCTTTTGATATTCTGGAAGCAGATGAAGAGGAACTGCAGCATTATTATCCTGAAATTGCACCGTTTGCGGTGCAGTGCAGATACGATAACTGCAGACATATAAAGGAGCCTGATTGTGCGGTGAGAGATGCCGTAGAAGCAGGCAGAATATCTCAGCAGCGTTATGAATCTTACGTTACGCAGCTGAATGAAATCAGAGAAAAAAACAAGTACTAGAAAGGATACGATCATGAACAGATTAGCACCATCTATTTTATCTGCAGATTTTTCACAGCTGGGACAGCAGGTGTCCCTGATCGAAGAAGCAGGAGCACACGTTATACATGTAGACGTTATGGACGGACACTTCGTTCCGAACATCAGTTACGGGGCAACAGTTATGAAGAGTCTGTGCGGTAAGACAAAGATGCCGTTCGATGTTCATCTGATGATCGAAAATCCTGACCAGTATCTGGAGGACTTTGTGACGGACCAGACTGAATACATAACGGTCCACCAGGAAGCCTGCACGCACCTTCACAGAACTGTCCAGCACATCAAGAGTCTGGGTGTGAAGGCAGGTGTCGCACTTAATCCTGCGACATCACTGGCAACCCTGGATTATATTCTCGGTGAGGTGGATATGGTTCTGATCATGTCCGTTAATCCGGGATTCGGAGGACAGAAATTTATAGCTTCAGCCCTTGAAAAAGTTGCGGAGCTGGATGCCATCAAAAAAGAAAAAGGTTATGATTTTGTCATAGAAATCGATGGCGGGATCAATCTGGATAACGTGAAGACTGTGACAGATGCCGGTGTCGAACTGGTAGTTGCGGGATCTTCCGTATTCGGTGCCGAAAATATTCCGGCAAGAGTAAAAGAATTCCTGGAAATTCTCTAAAAAAGATACAAAAATGC
>JAGBGL010000053.1 GCA_017936025.1 Bacillota bacterium
CGCCAGGTTACTGTTATAAGAACTCTGGTTTCTGTTACTGAAAGGCATTTTACTTTCAGGGACAAAACCCACACCGCCGGACAATGTGTGCATTACTATCGCATTGCCTCCGCCTACTGACTTATAGTCCTTGCCGCTTGCAGGAATATTTCTATCACCTGTAGTAAGCCCCAGCGGGTCGCTCACATGATTATATGTGAAGTATCCAATCTGCAGAGGTGAAAATGTCTTTGCAGCTGCATTAGCTCCATACTTATGATAGTAGTTGATTTCTGCTGCAGTAGTTGCGGCAAATGCCCAGCAGAGCCCTGTTTCAGACTGATTTTTTATCGCGATTTTAGAGCCGTATGCTTTTGTTCTCATGTCATAAGATGACGGTAAAGAAGCCTGGCCCCAATCCGATGCATTTTCCTCCGGATCCGGCCATTCCAGTTCATAGCCCTCTCCGATATATCCGTAGAACTCAGGTTCTGCTGCATTAGGGTCATCATATGCAGAATCCGGTCCTTCTGCCGCATCCGGTACCACATCCTTCGCGTCAATGACTGTTGTTTCCTGCCCCGCTCCTGATGCATCTATCTTACCTTCTCCGATCAGCAATGTATCTGCTGTTTTGTTCCAGCCATTCGATAGTGCATAGTTTACATTAACCGGAATCATTGTGACCGCCATTACTGCGATCAGAAATACTGAGATTTTTCTTAAATGTTTTCTCATGTTCTTCCTCTTTTCAGCTCCCTCCGGAAGCGTTTGCTATTTGAGTAAATCTATAACCGCCTGATCGCTGATCAGGGTAGTTCCTCCCATGATCGCTACGCGCTCAACTCCAGAATTTTTCACATATGCGGAAGCCTCTGCGCACTCGCTGTCAGTAATCAGAATCATTGGTGCTTCCAGTGCCATCGCCAGCGGGCCGCCTGACAATCCGTCAGGGAAGTTGAGCCCGTAAGCTGTGACTGCCGTCTGTACCTTGGGGAAGAATTCCTCTGCAATCATTGCTGAAGTTTCATATCTGTTTTTCCCTGCCAGTCTCTTTAAAGAGTATTTGGTTTTCAGGTATGTTTCAATATTCCCATTAACTGCGTTTTCGCCGCCGATCAGATACATCTTTTCTACATCCAATGTATCCAGATAGCTCTGCTGATCTGCAGTAACTTTGCTGCCAACCAGCAGGACCGGAAGACCTACTGCAGATCCGGAAAGGCTGTCTGCAAATCCTCCCCCGGAGCAGATCAGAATATCTGTTTTTTCAACGCCTGCAGCCTTTAATATTGCTATATTTGTAGCATAGCGGTCATTGCCTGCAAGTCTCTCAGTCCTAATATTTTCCGCAGTCAGTTTGCTTTCAAAGTCAGCAGCTACAGCAACTGTTCCACCTAAAATATATACTGTTCCGTCTTTTTTCAGATTTTCAGTTATATATTCTGCAGTTTTTTCCTGTGATGCTGTATCTGTGCCAACCAGTAGGATCGGAGCTTCCTTTGCCTTTGCAAGATAGCTTCCTGCAAGGGCGTCCGGATAATTGCTTCCGCTAGCGACGATGATGTTCTCAAAATGTGTCAGCCTGTTCTGCAGTTTCAGTGCATCCGCAGAAACCAAAGCTGTCTGATATCTGTCATTTCCTGCAAAACGTGCTGTTTCGCCACCATTAAACAGTACATCAAATCTTACAATAACATCATCTTCAGTCAGCTTCTTCAGACCGTCTTTATCTGCATATAAAATGCCGCAGTGTTTACATTTATAGTGTTCGATATTGCCATCGGCTTCCGCAGTCGGTTCTACCGCAGAAACCAGTTCAGCCTCGAATGCATGTCCATGGTCTGCCGGGTGTCCGATCTGCCAGTTCATGTCGACTCTTCCTGCTATACCATCAACGGTCCCGTCAGAAGTATACTGCCACATCGCATATTCGCCTTCGTATTTACATTCTGTGTTATACTGAGCGACCCATTTCGGCCACTGGTCAAAACATTCATCAGTCAGATATGTATTGAACCAGTTTGTGTTGGCGTAAATGCCCACGGGATATCCTGCTGCTGTGATTTTGCCGCAGAAAGTCTTTGCAAATAATGCCAGGTTAGCTGCCTGTTCTTCAGTTGTCTTGCCAATCAGCGTACTCTTATCCTCCATATCGAAATAAACCGGATAAGATAAATTGCGGTCTTTTATAAGACGCAGTGCATGCTCTGCTTCACTAATTGCATCCTCTACATCATTTGCATATGAATAAAAGTACACGCCGTACGGAATACCTAGTCTTTCGCATTCATCAGCGTTGCGCTGGAACTGCGGGTCATCCCATTCGGGTTTATCCAATCCGTAACCGCAGCGGATGATAACAAAATCTACACCGGAAGCCTTAACTTTCTCCCAGTCGATCACGCCCTGATGCTTGCTGACATCGATACCTTTCAGTGTGCCGTCAGGGTGTGTGATTTCTTCAGCTGCAAAACCGAAGCCCTCTGCGCTTCTGAATTTTTCTGTCTGCTTCAGCTGCCCATTTTCATATCTCCAGCTGTTGGCATTATCCGTCGCCTGCGGATCAGACGCCGCCCCGGCAGTCATCGCACCCGCCATACACATTATCAATATTAAAAAAGTTAAAATCAGTTTTTTCATCTCAATCCCCTATCTTTTAAATTTATTCAATATACCTTTCAGATAATCCAGCCCCATTGCCAGCAGTTCTCTGATACTCTGTCTGTATCCTGCAATCAGAACAGCTGCAAAGACTATGAACATTATAATGCTTACAAAATCGATATTATGCCAGCTGTTATATACAACGAATGCCATGTAAAGTACTGTTGTCACCGCAAGCTTTTTCAGATTGTATTTAACAGGGAAGCATCTTAATGACATAACTGTTCTCATGATGAAGAACAGGATATATGTTATACCGGTTGCTATCGCTGCGCCCAGTGCACCGATTTCAGGAATCAGAATAAAATTCAGTGCAATATTGAATGTCGCACATGTTGCCGCTATGACGATATGCAGTTTTGTTTTCTTTGCAAAATTGATTCCATAAACTGTTGTTTCCGAAATGGAATACATGATTGGATGCAGCGTCAGGAACGGCAGCAGGAATACTGCTGTTCTGTAATCCGAGCCCAGCAGATAAACAATCAGATCCTTGAACAGAACAACACCTGCTCCTGCTGTAAACAGGATAACGCTGATATAGTCTGTCGCTTTGATGAAAAATGATGTATCTCCTGCGTCTTTTTCAAATTTTTCAATAGCCATTGGACCCCATATCGTACAGAATGTGGTTGTGATGATACTGAATATCCCGACAACACTTACTGCAGAAGCATATATCCCCAGTTCTGTACCGGAAGCCATTGCTTTTATCATGATTTTATCCGCACCTGTGAATACCCAGTTGCAGAGATTTGCGAAAATAAATGGTATTCCGAAAGCCATCAGTGCTTTTCTGTCAACTGCTGTCTTAAACTCATTATGCTGTTCCTCTGACAGTTTAGGAGCAAACCACTGTTTTCTTTCTGCTGATACACCGATTATGCAAATGCTCACCTGTGCGATCATAGTTGCCATTGTAAGCGCAATCAGATGATCCCACTTCAGTACCAGTACCATGAATACTGCCAGCCCTACATAGATCAGCTTCTGCACATTAATGATTATTGAATACAGTGTAGTTCTCATCTTCAAACGGACTGCCATGTTTGAGAACTGCCCCAGCATTACAAATATTATATGCACTGCGAATATAAGCCACACCGCTTTGCTTTCAGGTATTATCAGATATCCGCACACAACAATGGCTGCACACACCAGTGCAATAGCAAGCGGTATTCTCGAAGTCATTTTCAGCACGTACTGTTTATATTCATCTTCGTCTCGCGTGTAAAAGAACCGGGCATATGACTGATCCTGTCCCAGGGCTGCAACAATCAGAAATACATTGGCATAAAGCAGGAACAACGACAGGTTCCCATATGCTTCAGGCGCTACTATTCGCGTGATTACCGGTGTCGTTATTACCCCGAGCACTACGTTCAGCCCTACTCCCATAAAAAGGTTTATAAAGTGCTTTTGGCTACTCATTCACTACTCCTTTTGATTTGTAAAATTCATCTATCTGTCCGGCGATATTTCTGCCTGAGAAGCGTTCACGCACCTCTTCAGAAATACATTTTCCGTTGTAATTACTGTGGTTTTCATACATGTGCATCATAGCACGTGCCAGATCGTCCACGGTATTTTCCGGAATCAGTATTCCGTTTTCTTCTGTAACGAAGTCTTCCGGTCCTCCACATCTCGAAGCAATCACCGGCAGACCACTGGCCATAGCTTCTATATAAGCCACACCAAATGTTTCACTCTTTGACGGCAATACAAAGCAGTCAGCCCCGAGGTGATAATCATGTATCCTGGCGCGTGTCAGCATGCCTGTGAATTCCACTTTGCCGTCTATAGAAAGTTCAGATGCCAGCTGCTCCAGATTCTGACGTTCCGGACCATCTCCGACAATTATAAGTTTTACATCTTCTTTTTCAGAAGCCACTTCTGCAAACGCCTTAATAGTATTTGCTGTATTTTTTATAGGTGTCAGCCCACCTACAGATATAAAGGTAAATTCATCTTTCTTTTTTCTTTCTTCATACGTGAAGATATCAAGATCAACAATATTATGAATGCACCGGCTCTTTACTCCAAACAGTTCTTCGAGTCTTTTCTGCAGCGCAGAACTCACCGTAATTATACCGTCTGCGGTTTCATATGCGTTTCTATATACATTCATATCGTATTCATCCAGCTGACCGTTCAGCTGAGACGAATGCTCTGTAATAATGTGACTGATGCCTGTTCCTTTTAGTCCTTCTGTAACCATGCATGCAACGTCAGCAAAATGTGAATGCACCAGATCTGGTCTGCCGTACTTTTTAACAGCCTTACTGAAAATTCTACGGAAGCCCCACTTTCCAAAAAACAGCAAAGCAGCCTTTGGCACACGTCCTAAAGGTATACTTGCTTCTTCAATTCTTATCCCCTCCCTCAGATAGGAGTTGAATCCGAATGGGCGCTTTCTGCGAAATGACCTCAAATCCACAGAAAGGAACACGATATCATGTCCCATTTCCTGTAACGCTTTTGCCTGATCCATTTCGAAAATCCCAAGGATACGGTTTATTTCAGAGGGAAGGCCTCTTGATACGACAAAAATTTTCATAAGTTTGATTTTATAAATTCTGTTCTAAAATATCTGCTATTCTTTCGCATGCATGCCCGTCTCCATAAGGGTTGCTCGCATGCGCCATTTTATTATACTCTTCAGTATTCTCAAGCAGCTGAATAATACTATTGTGTAAGTTTTCCTCTTTAGTTCCGACAAGTTTCAGCGTACCGGCTTCGATTCCTTCCGGACGTTCTGTCGTATCCCTCATTACCAGTACAGGTTTTCCAAGAGATGGAGCTTCTTCCTGAATCCCGCCGCTGTCTGTAAGGATCAGCCAGCTCCTTGCCATCATGTTATGAAAATCCACTACTTCCATTGGCTCGATGATTCTGATTTTATCATTATTTCCCAGAATACGTCCTGCGATTTCACGCACCACCGGATTCATATGTATTGGGTATACAGCTTTCAGGTCATCATATTCTTCGATGGCCTTAAGAATAGCCGTGAACATATTTTCCATAGGCTCACCAAGGTTTTCTCTTCTGTGTGCAGTGATAAGAATCAGTCTGTCATCACCTGCCCATTCCAGAATTTCGTTGCTGTAATCATCCCTTACAGTAGTGTTGAGTGCATCGATAGCAGTATTTCCTGTAACATAGATCTGACTTTCATTCTTGCCTTCATTCATCAGATTCTGTTTTGCTTTTTCGGTTGGCGCAAAATGGTACTGCGCCAGGACGCCTACAGCCTGTCTGTTGAATTCTTCCGGATATGGAGAATAGATGTCATATGTTCTCAGTCCGGCTTCCACATGTCCGACCGGAATCTGCATGTAAAATGCGGCCAGCGCTGCGGAGAACGTTGTTGAAGTATCTCCATGCACCAGTACAATATCCGGCATTTCTTTTTCCAGTACTTCCTTGATGCCGTTCAGAATATTTGTTGTAACATCAAATAGCGTCTGTCTTTCTTTCATTACTGAAAGATCGTAATCAGGCACTACGTCGAATGCTTCCAGTACCTGGTCCAGCATCTGACGGTGCTGTCCTGTAACGCAGACTATTGTTTCGAATTTATCTTTTCTGTTTTTCAGTTCCTTTACCAAAGGACACATTTTTATTGCTTCGGGACGTGTTCCGAAAACAACCATTACTTTTTTCATATTGCACCTGCTGTCTTATAATTTGTAAACATGGCCGTCATGGCAGATGTTTTTGGTGTCGAGTATTATTTTATCCGCGATTCTGTCGCTGTTATTTTTGATGTGCGTATGACCTGTCATTATTACGATCAGTTCAGATCCTTCAATAAATCTGTCAAAGTCCGGTTCTACACAATCCATAATTTTTTCGCTGATATACGGATCGAAAACTTTTACCTGCTTGTCCCATCCGTTGTTGAGTCTTTCCAGTTTTTCAAGGAACTGCAGTGTAGGGCTCTCTCTTGTATCATCTACGTCTTCTTTATATGTCAGTCCGTAAAGGCCTACCTTGGTAAAGTCTTTAATATCGTTTTCCTTCATGATATCCAGAATTCTGTCTAAAACGAACAACGGCATAGAGTCATTGATATTACGTGCTGCCGTAATAAGTTTTGCTTCCTCCGGATAATCTCCCACCAGGAACCACGGGTCAACAGAAATGCAATGGCCTCCTACTCCGGGACCCGGTGTCAGAATGTTTACACGCGGATGTTCATTGGCAATACGGATGATTTCATAAACATCCATGTTATCCTTTCTGCAGATCTTCGCCAGTTCGTTGGCAAATGCAATATTAATGTCACGGTATGTATTTTCTACTACTTTGGACATTTCTGCAGATCTGATATCTGTAACGATAATGTTTCCTCTGCAAAAGCTGCTGTAAATTTCTTTTACTTTTTCCCCAATAGTTCTGTCATCTGCACCGATCGTTCTGGAGTTATGCTCTAATTCATAGATCATATTTCCCGGAATGATCCTTTCAGGCGCATGTACCAGGTGAATATCTTCTCCTGCCACAAGCCCTCTTTTTAAGATTTCAGGTTTAACAAATCTGTCGATTGTATTAGGAGAGATCGTTGATTCGATTACTACAATAGCTCCTTTGTCGCAGATATCCAGAATGGAATTCAATGCAGCAAGAACATACTTCGGATCAATCTTCTTTGTTTCCTTTACATATGGTGTAGGTACTGACACGATGTACATATCAGCCTTCTGATACTCTGTGGAATACTTGATGCCTTTGCGGTTTGCTCTTTCAAAAATAGCATCCAGATCTTTTTCTTCGAAGGTAAGTTCTCCATTGTTCAGTTTTTCTACAAGGGCTTCATCATAGTCTGTCCCTACGATGTTCTCATCTGAACATGCTGCCAGCATCAGTGCTGTTGGCAGACCTATGTATCCCATTCCTATAACATTAATCATTATTTCGCCTCTTCTTTTTATTTTCTATATGATTCTGCTGTACAGCGCCAGCAGCTTTTCTTTTTCCTTATCCCAGTTATATTTATCAATGATTGCGTTGTATCCGTTTATTCCCATCTGACGGGCTTCTTCAGGATGTTCCTTCAGATAGCTGACTGCATCTGCGATCTGCTGCGGATCATGAGGATTTACGCATATTCCGCATTTTTCCTCATCGACGATTTCCTTCCACAGTTTGAAGTCCGTACAGATCAGCGGCACTCCCGCATACATGCATTCAAAAAACTTTGTATTTGACAGGTTTCCTATAGTTCCTTTGCACTGGCTGATATAGTCCAGCAATGCTACACCTGCAAAAGATTTTGAATAAATCACATTGTTAACTTCATGCTGAGGTAGCTTCCCTTTATATTCTACAAAACGTTCGAATTCACTGCGGCTTTTTAATCTTTCACCATAAGGTCCTGTAAGATTGCCTGCCAGCTTGTATTTTACTCCATTCAGGATTTTCAGAGCCTCCATAATATCTTCATGGCACCACTGCTCCGAAATGCCGCCGGCATATCCGATCGCATTCTCATCAAAACTTATTTCTGCAGGCTTGTAATCATCTCTTATTACAGGAAAGTTCAGCACCATTTCAACGTTATCATTGCATTTAACATACCTGTCCTGAGTCCAGTGATAACATACTACTGCCCCGTCAGCCATACTGATGACATCATGCTCGTATTTTTCATACGCTTTCACGATGAACTTGCGCAGACCTTTTGCAATCCAGTCCTTTTCTATTATCGTGGAAACATAATCTTCATGAGAGTCAAAAATCACTTTTTTTCCTCTTTTGTGAAGGAATTTCACAAGATATAAGAGTTCCGGATCATGCAGATGATAAATATCCGCATCTACCTTTACGACTTGTTCCTTTATGTATTTTCTTGATAACACCATGCGTTCGTATCTATTTCCCGGCGCAAATCCCGTGGATACGATTTTAACACCGCCGAACACCTCATCCTGCTTGGAATCATTGACAATCAAAGATACGTCATAGCCTGCTGCGGCCAGTGACTGACACTCTTTGAGCAGTATTCTCGTGTCATAACGCCCGTGTGCACTTGTAACATGGCAAATTTTACTTGTCATTGAAGATACCTTTCAAAATCAGTTAGTTTATTTTTATCTGCCCTGCCGCAAACTCTGCCAGCTGTGCAGTACAGTTTTCCTGGTTCGCCACATATCTGCGGCTGAATTCTTCCACTTTTCCGAGATCATATCTGTCTTCACAAACCGCCTCTGCCAGCTCAGCAGGGTCAGGTGAAATGAATCCCGGCATTTCTTTTTTATAGTCGATGTAAAAATCGCGCTCAACTCCGTAATCTTCATAGTCAAAAGTATAGAAGAATAACGGTTTTCTCATGATCGCTGCTTCATATACGACTGCTGAGTAATCACAGATCACATAGTCTGCTGCGTACATCATTTCAAGCGTAGTAAATTCACTGTCGATCATAGCTGTGCTGCAGTTTGCTTCCATCAGAGGATGCTTTTTCAGCACGAATATATATTTTTCAGGGTCAAACTGTTTTGCCAGTTCATCCGTTTCCCCGGAAATATCTTTGCTTTTTCTGAAAGTCGGTGCATATACAACAACTTTCTTTTCTCTGAACTCCGGATATCTTTCATAGATACGTTTCAGAGCATCCGCTTTCTGTGCTTCATCAGTCAGCTTGTCCACTCGTGGAAGCGACATGACTTTCATGCTTTCTTCGCCGTAGCCGAATGCTTCCGCGAAATTGGGCAGGCATGCCTCGCCGCTGGTGAGCACCCATGTGTAATTTTTGTGCATCGCCATAGCATCTGCAACTCCTGCATCGCGTCCGCCGCCTTCGCCGACGATGGAAAGTCCGAATCTCTTCAGAGATCCCAGCGCATGCCACATTTGGATAACAGTCAGTGATTCGCGCTGTTTCAGCACACTGATGCAGATACAGTATGAATCAAGAATCACAACTTTTGACGTCGCAATATGATACATCTGAGTCAGCATGTGAAAGCAGTATCCGATTTTGCGTGCGATGCCGCCGTCCAGCTTTCTTGTCAGAAATACCAGCCCGATTTCAGGATACTTTTCTGCAAGCTCATCGCCGAGCATCTGGATATCCTCGGTCTTTTCATTGGCCTGACGGCTGATGAAAGTGATTTTATCTTTCACCGGCAGCAGCTTGAAAACCGCAAATATTAAATTCAATAGTGTTGTAAAAACTTTTAAAACTATTGTCATTACTACAGAATTACTCCCAGTGAAATTTATAATCCAGTCTGTACATGTCTCTGATAGTCACCAGATCTTTCTGTACAGAAGCATTGATCGGCACGCCTCTGTCTTTTCTCTCGAGCCATGCCAAATATTCTTTTTCTCCGGCTGTATAGATTCTTTCATGTCCCGGTGCTTTTTCGGAATCACGCAGCGCTCTCAGGATGTCGCCGCATGTTTTTTTGAATACATCTGCACCCATGAATGCTTCCGGATCAATTACGATAAAGAAGTGTCCCAAATGATATGGACGTTTGTTTCCTTCTTCGTCGAACCCTGTCAGCGCTTTCAGGAAGCTGCCTCCCTGCAGTGCTGCAGACAGAATTTCAATTATCGTTGCATAGCCATAGCCTTTATATCCTGCCAGTTCTTCACCGATTCCACCCAGCGGTGCCAGTGCCGCATCACCGGAAACGAGTGCTTCCAGTATCCTGTCACTGTCAGTCATTGCGCTGCCGTCTCTTCCGATCACCATTCCCGCCGGAGTATCCATTCCGTTTCTCGCATAATACTCGATTTTTCCTCTCTGAGAAATGGAAGTCGCACAGTCCAGTACGAACGGGAACTCTTCGTCAGTTGGCATGCCTACTGTAAGAGGATTTGTGCCCAGCATATTCTCAACACCGAAAGTCGGTGCGATGGAAGGTCTGGCGTTGGTTCCTGTGATGCCGATCATATTTTCCTTAGTCGCCATAGTCACCCAGTAACCTGCGATGCCGTAATGGCTGGAGTTTCTGATCGCAGCCATGGCCATTCCATATGTCTTTGCTTTTTCGATGATGGTCTGCATTGCCTTATATGAAGCGACCATTCCCATGCCGTCATGAGCATCAACTACAAGTGTAGTCGGCGTCTCTTTCAGCACCTCATATTCTGTCACAGGATTCAGGATCCCTGCATTAATTCTGTCGATATAGATTGGCTTGAAGCGGTTGCATCCGTGGCTGTTGATGCCGCGTCTGTCGCTTTCTGCCAGAACATCTGCACAGATTTCCGCGTCTTCTGCAGGAACTCCCGCTGCTTTGAACGCATCTTTCATGAAATTGATTATGGTTTCCCATCCGATATATGTCTGTTCAGTCATTTTTTTCTTCTCAGCTTTTCTTTGATTTTCTTTATATCATTCTTATTGATATGACGCTTCATACCTTCTATCACATTATGGATACACTGGTTTCTCGCAGAAGCCCTTCTGATCGCTCCGGCGGAAAGTCTGCTTCCGCTGCGGTACAGGATCTCATCATGAGTCATATCTGTGATCATCACGCCTTTACGCATTTTCTCAAATCTCAGTGTACGGAAGAACATTTCGATATCATTCACAGGATCATCTGTAAATTTGAAATCTTCCACTGCAGCTTTTCTGAATACTTTGTTTGAAAACAGAGAATCGCACTGCGTCATTTTGTCATAGGAAGTTTTTGATTTCTTCGTATATCCGTAAGCTCCGTTGAGACACGGGATCTGGCTGAACTGATCGCCGTCGTAGTGCTTCATCAGCATGGATACGAAATCCGGTCCGCCGGCTTCCAGACGGTTCACCATATTAAGCAGTGAATTCTTCGTGTACAGTGCATATTCATCTATGATCGTTACATATTTTCCTCTGGCTTCGCTTATAGCCTCAGTCTTGCTGTCTTCTGCTATTATACGCAGGTTCGCCTTCGACAGGTATCCTTCGTGAAGCATTTCTTCATACTTTTCAGGCACCAGGACTTCGAATCTCTGAAGCTGCTGGTTATATATGCTTCCCATCACCAGATCCAGCTGTTCTGCTGTAAGATCTGCAGTAATTATAATGGACAGCATCGGGATCTGTGCGATGACATCAGGTGTCATATATCCTTTTTCAAGTTCCAGATCCTTATGGCGTGCCAGGATTTCCTGCCACTGTTTTTCTGTAATGAACTGTCTGTAATGATCAGTTCTTTCAGAGATACGTGCGATAATTTCATCCGTCGCTCTCCAGATATTACGGTAATATCCTTTGATCATTTCACCTTCGATGAATCTTTCAAAGAGGTGGCGCATGTATTTTTCTTTTGAGTCTGCATCAAGGTGTTTGTCCGCAAGCCTTGTTGCTTCCTCTAATATTCTGTCATGAGAAGCCAGCAGACCTTCAAGATACTTGCTGCTGATGGTCTGCGTCGCCGAAGCTTCCAGCCAGAACGGTCTTTTCATGTAGTTGTACGCTACGGCCCTGCATCCGTAGATGCGTTCCGCATGGTTCAGAGCACAGTATGTAAACACTCCGTCTTCAGCGTTAGTAAGTTTTTCAAATTTAAGTCCATTATCGACGATCAGTTTTCTGGAGAACATTTTGTGGCACAGTGACCATGCCCCTGTGAAGTGAGGATCCATAGGGTCTATGCGGTCCTGCTTTGCCAGGGCCTGAGAATGCATATAAATCAGCGATTCTCCCAGACTCTTTTCTTCCATGATCCCGATAACCATGTCCGCGTTTTTTGACTCTGCTGTTTTATACAGTTTTTCCAGCGCATCCGGCGGGATGTAATCATCCGGATCGTAAAACACGACATAGTCGCCCTCTGCCTTTGCGATCCCGTTGTTGCGGGCAGCCGCAACACCGCCGTTTTCCTGGACAAAGCTCTTGAATCTCTTATCTTCTGCACAGAATTCGTCAATGATAGCCTGCGAATTGTCCGGAGAACCGTCATTTATGATGACAACTTCAAAATCTTTAAATGTCTGATTCTGAACGGAAGTCAGCATGCCTCTTATGTAATTTTCAACGTTGTACACCGGTACAATTACAGATACTTTGCTCATGTTACCTCTCGTTTTTTATACGTTCCAGACCATGATAGTCTTGCCGCCTGCCTTGGCGATATCCTTCTGGAACGCTGTATGCATATCGTCGATGCTGCGGACATCCACAACATCTCCTACGATGTTCTTCAAGTATTCAACGATTTCAGGATGCTTTTCGAACATCTCTACTGTGTTTTTGAAATCTTCTGCGCTGGATCGGCTGCTTCCGAAAATGTTCAGCCCTTTTTCCAGCACCATACGTGTATTCACCGGCACAGGGTTTTCAGATACTCCGAGAATAGAGATCGTTGCTTCCGGTCTTATGTAATCGATGATCTGATCAACAGCATTTCCTGAAGCCGCACCGCCGACACATTCGAATGCATGGTCTATGATGATATCTTCAGGTATCTCACGGACATCATAAGTTTCGTCTGCGAATGTAAAGTTGATCATTTTATCTCTGCTGATACCCATTATATAGAGTTTTGCTTCCGGATATCTGTATCTCAGCAGCAGCGCTGTGATGAAAGCCAGGTTGCCGTCACCCCATACTGCAATGTGATCTTTTCTTCCATGTGCGAATCTGTCGAATCTGTCGATGGCATGCATGCTCACAGAGATTATTTCTGTGAAAGCTGCCACTTCTTTATTGATATTTTCAGGAAGTCTTACCACACGGTCACGTCTCATCGCAACGTTATCCTGCATAAAGCCGTC
>JAGBGL010000054.1 GCA_017936025.1 Bacillota bacterium
GAAGAAACAGTACCTTCATTTCCACAGTTTGTGATATTAATCAAACTGCTTGAGCCCTTTCCTAAAATACCTCCGGTATAAGCCAGGCTTTTGGAAACTGCATTTGTTGTAATGTTTCCATAGTTTATACAATTGCTGATATTTACATCTGAAGAGAGCGCATAACCAACAATACCGCCTGTTGTGCTTGCAAGAACACTATCTGTGATATTTGCCTTATTAATACAGTTTGTAACATTTACAGAACTGCCTGTAACAACTCCAACAAATGCAGCTGCATAGTTTTTACTTGCAGTAACATCAATTGTGCCTGCAATTGTCAGGTTTTTGATTGTTGCGCCTGCTGCATTTCCAACCAGACCTTCACATGTAATGGTAACGGATTTGTCATTGATTGTAGTTTTTGCTGCAATTCCATTTGCAAATGTAATTGTATGTCCATTACCATCAATTGTTCCACTGTATGTGTGAGCTTTTGAAGGAGCAATTGGCACATATGCTTCTGTCAGAGTGATGTCTGCAGTAATCTGCGCATTCAATGAGTTGTTCACAGTATTGTCACTGTTTACCTGTTCTGCAAACCATTTTAAATCCTGCTCTGAATCAATCTGATAATATCCTTCAACTAATTCAGGTATCTCTGCTTTTACTTCCTCCTCAGTTACCTTTACAGTGTATACAACCTCTGCAGTAACCCAGTCCTGCAGCTTTGCACTCACTGCCACAGTTGTTTCGCCTGCTGTCTGAGCTGTAATTGTCAGACTTCCTGCTGCCTGACTTCCAACTGTTTCACCTGCTGTCTGTGCAGCTACTTCTGTACTGACTGCAGCAACTGCAGGATCTGCTGCTGTTGCTGCAACCTCTGCTGTTCTTGTTGTTGGAGTCTGGTCGCATTTGCATCCATTTCCAACCTCAAAACAAGGGACACCATATTCTTCTTCACAGCTTGCAGGACACTTCTCTTTCCCACATCCTTTATACTGTACATGTATATATGGTGATATACTGACTGTTGCTGTCTCGCCTTTTTTCAAAGAAATTACATTTGTGCTGTCTGCCGCATCTGATGTAATCCCTACAGTACCATGCGAATATTGTGTTGTTTCTTCTGCCTGTACAGTCATATTTGCAGAACCTAATATCAACCCAAAGGCTAACAGCCACGATACTGCTTTCTTACAAAAATTCATGTCTTCTTTTCTCCTTTCTTTTATTCGTCCGTGTCAACAATAAGAGAGCCTCCTTTGTCCACACTTCCTTTACTCAGATACCCTTCGATATCTGAATCTTTATTTAAAATCCTGGGCGTGATTTTAAATCCCTTTGTTATTCGGTCGTTCCTGTCATGGTAATTCCTTTTGGTCCGCACAATTCTCCGATTTCTTTTACCGTTCCCGGCTCTTTTTCTCTCAAGACGATCGTGCCGCCCTCGTAGGATACAACCTCCCATAAGTCATTTGCTTCTTCGACAACATTTTTCATGGCTTCTGTTACATCTTCTGCGCCGCAGCCTGCATAGAGTGAAACGGCTGCATACTGGCAATTGGAACAGTCTGCCTCACGCTTTTGTGCATAGACCATAATGTTGTAATCCAGAAACTCTATCATCCCGGATTCTACCGAATCCCCGGTTACCGTAATTGTGTATTCTAAAGGCTTTTGCGCACAGCCTGCCAAAAGAGCGGCTGTCAGAATTGCCGAAGCAAACGCTGCCTTTTTGGATTTTTTCCATGTCATAAAATATTTCTCCTTTTTATCTGCGTATAAAAGAAGGAATACAATCTTGCGGAAGGAACATATAGCGGTATCTATCTTCGCCTTCAAGCTTTACCGCAGCCAGATAACCGCCTCCGCTCATAAAATATCCATTCTGTAAAACAGCAGATATTTCTTCGATATCCTCCTGGTCTGTTATGATATATTTGTCACCAAAATCTTTCTGGATCAAAAACTCGTCTGCACTGTCTGCACAATAGGACATGAAGTACATTCCCATCGGGTATTTCAGATCGTTAATTCCTATATATGGGTCCATGCGCTGCAAGACGATGGATTCGATCGCAGGTTTCTGCCCGATGTATTCCAGAATCTCATTTTCCTCAAGCCACCCAAGTGTATTTTCATAATCCTGGGTCAGGTAAAGAAATGCATTGTCCAGATGATAAGAAAAATATTCATAATCCATCTCCCCGTTCTGGGAGAACATCAGCACTGCTTCCACCTCATCGTCAGGATAATATTTTTCCTGCAAGGTCAGCTTCTCCATATCTTTTTGAATGGAATAAAGCATTTCCGCTCTCTGTTCTTCTGTCAATGTCAGTTCGAAGGTGTTTGAAAGATATCTGTCTGTGACATAGACACTTCCCGAAGTGTAAGCTCTTTTGCTCCAGACTATTTTTTCACTCTCTGTCTCATTTTCAAACAGGCTGCACTGTTCTTTATGAACCTCCGAAAGTTCTTCTAACTCCAGCATTTCTTCCAGCTGGCCATATGTAATGCGGTCGTAATACCACAGGTGGCTTGTCCCGTCTTCTTCTGTATAAGAGAAACTGACATCGTATGGGATCACGGTCTGGCTGATCTCCTCAGATGGTTCCAGCTTCTTTTTTTCGGATTCTTCAAACAGCATCTGCAGTTTTTTGACCTTTTCAAGAGACTCTGTCTCCGTCAGGGTAAGCTGACTTACCACATAATATCCGCGCCCGGTACTGCTGCCGGAAGCTTCTTCATAGAGAAATGACGGATTTCCCACGTAGGTGACCCTTGCCTCTTTTACCGTTTTATTTTCCAGAAATCTTTCTGCACTGTGAAAAAATCCTGTTGAAAATAAAATACAGATGAACAAGACCACACAGCCCTGGCCTGCAAGAAGCACAAGCTGTTCTCTGATCTTTAACTGACCTGCCACCCTGGCTTTTCGCCAGAAGAGGTGGACCGCCAGAAATGCAGCAATCCCAAAGGCTGCTGCCATGATTTCTTCAAACTCTGATAAATAAGTAAATACGATGGAAAATGCCAGAAATCCTGTCAGACTGATGACAATCTGCGGAAGGATTTTGTTCTTTCCTGTAATCCCCGCATTTTCTGCTTTCCAGTATTTCAAAAGCAGCCACGCTGCCATCGTCAATAAGACTGTTGCACCGACCCAGGCGATCAAAAGATACCAGGAGACTTCTTCTGGTGTGTCTGTGCTCAAAGGTCTCATGAACCTTGCATGGATCTCTATGCTGTATTTAAAAAACAGAATCGGATTCAAAAATGAGAAGGTCTCCAGAAGCGACTCTCTCACCTGGTCATTTCCACTATAAGTAACGGCTCCCCACGCATTCCCCCAGTACAGCTTCTCCATCAAAAGATTTGTGCTGTAACACAGAATTGTCGGCGTGCTCATCACACAGCCCCAATACAGGATCAGCTCCAGCATCGTTCCTGATACCAGGCTCATGATCACTGCGCATACAAAACTTACAGAAGCGATCACAAAGATTCCCAGCCACAGATATACTGTGTTTCTGATCATTCCCTGGTATCCCCCAGAGCCATCCTGTTAAGGCATGCTGACGTGGCAAGGGGCAGGGAGGTTATTGCCGCCAGC
>JAGBGL010000055.1 GCA_017936025.1 Bacillota bacterium
ATATGAAAATGAAATTCATTCACACAACAGCTTATACAAGAGACATGGAAAAATGCCTCGACTTTTACACGAATATTATGGGGCTGGAAGTCGTTGAAAGATTCCATACTCCTGATGATAAAGAGATCGCATTTCTGGATGCAGGAAACGGAGTAAGGATCGAATTCATCCAGTATGCGAACGGCTATGCACCGGCAGTTGAAAAAACACCGTCCTGGGCATTCGAACCGGAAGACTTTGATGCAATGCTGAAATTCATCGAAGAATCCGATGAATACAGAGTCGAACAGGGCCCTGTAGAAGTTCCGGGCGGAAGATTCTTCTTCTTCTGTGACTTCAACGGAATCTACATCCAGATCATGGAACACTATAAATAACAGTTCACTGGCAGAGCCGACCGAAGGCGGCTACTAAAGGAGTAAACAATGAAAATAATCATTACAGCAGGCGGAACCAGCGAAAAAATCGATGATGTCCGCTCAATCACAAATACATCAACAGGCAGCCTGGGGCTTGCTATCGGAAAACACTTACTCGAAGCTCACGATGACATCGAGCAGCTGTATTATCTGCACGGCCTCCGTGCAAAGGCAGTCGAAGGCGACAATGTAACGGCTATCCCGATCGGCGGAGTGCGCGACCTGGAAAGAGAACTGCAGCACCTGCTGAGAACAGAGAAGATCGATGCAGTAGTGCACGCGATGGCAGTCAGCGACTACATGGTCAAGGAAGTAACAACGCTGGAAGCCATCCAGTCAGGAGCTTCCGCACCGCTGGAAGGAAACAAAATCAGCTCCAGCATCGACGACCTGACTATAATCCTGCAGCGTTCACCGAAAGTCATCGGCCAGATCAAGGGGTGGAGCCCGGACACAGTGCTGGTAGGCTTCAAACTGCTGAGTCACGTGCCGCACGAAGAACTGATCGAAGTAGGGTATAACCTGCTGAAAAAGAACGGATGCAGCTTTGTAATGGCCAACGACCTGAAAGATATCGGCCCGGGAGTCCACAAAGGTTACCTGATCCACGAAGACGGAAGCTACGATTCCATGGGAACTAACGAAGAAATCGCAGAAATGATTTCAAAACGTGTCTGGGAGGAATGCAAATAATGAACATGTTATTAGGAGTAACAGGCAGCATCGCTGCTTATAAAGCGGCGGACATCACCAGTCAGCTGACAAAGCTGGGCCACAACGTGGACGTGATGCTGACGGAAAGCGGAGCAAAATTCATCACGCCGCTGACACTGCAGACACTCAGCAAAAACAAAGTCTACATGGACATGTTCGAGGAAATCGTGCCTAAGGAAGTAAAACATATTTCTCTGGCGAAAAAAGCCGACCTGGTCCTGATCGCACCTGCGACAGCTAACATCATCGGCAAACTGGCATACGGCATCGCCGACGACTTCCTGTCAACGACAGTTATGGCGGCATACAATGAAACGCCTATCTGGATCGCACCGGCAATGAATACAAACATGTATGAGAATCCGGTAGTGCAGGAAAACATCAAGAAGCTGGAAGCTCTCGGATATCACTTCATCGAGCCTAAAGCAAGCCTGCTGGCATGCGGCGACCTGGGCAAGGGCGCACTGGCAGATGTAGACGTGATAGTTAAGACCATAGATGAAGCATTAAAATAACGACGTGCGCTGATGCGCCGTCACAAAGATACAAATACAAAGGAGAGGAAACATGATACATTATCAGAGCACAAGAGGAAGCAGATACATCAAGACTTCTGCACAGGCGATCATTCAGGGAATAGCTGAAGACAAAGGGCTGTATGTACCAAACGAAATCCCAAAGTTACCATTTGAAATAGAAGACATGGTCGGTAAATCCTATCAGGAAGTTGCTTTCCGTGTCATCAGAGCTTTCTTCGAAGATTATACAGATGAAGAAATGCAGGCATGCATCGACGGTGCATACGATTCCAAATTCGAGGAAGAGGAAGTAGTTCCTGTAGTGAAAGCCGGCGACGCTTTCTTCCTGGAACTGTACCACGGAAAAACAGCGGCGTTCAAAGACATGGCGCTGTCTATCCTGCCGTATCTGCTGACTACAGCAATGAAAAAAGAAAAAGAAGACCGTAAGATCTGCATCCTGACAGCGACTTCCGGAGACACAGGAAAGGCTGCACTGGAAGGCTTCGCGGACGTACCGGGAACTGAAATCATCGTATTCTATCCTAACAAAGGTGTATCCGAAGTCCAGGAAAGACAGATGGTTACTCAGGAAGGTGACAACACTCACGTATTCGCGATCAACGGAAACTTTGACGATGCTCAGACAGGCGTGAAGAAGATCTTCAACGACGATGAGTTCGCTGCAAAACTGGACGAGATCGGATGCAAGCTGTCTTCCGCAAACTCCATCAACATCGGCCGTCTGATCCCTCAGGTAGCTTACTATGTTTACGGTTACATCAAACTGGTTGAAAGAGGCGAAATCAAAGCCGGTGACAAGATCAACATCGTAGTTCCTACAGGAAACTTCGGAAACATCCTGGCAGCTTACTATGCAGGACAGATGGGAATTCCGGTAAGAAAATTCATCTGTGCTTCCAATGAAAACAAAGTCCTTACAGACTTTATCAATACAGGAGTTTACAACACAGACAGGGAATTCTTCCTGACAAACTCCCCATCCATGGACATCCTGATTTCCTCCAATCTGGAAAGACTGCTTTATCACCTTTCCGGACAGAACGGCGAAGAAATCGCAGAACTGATGGAATCTCTGGAAAAGAACAAGAAGTATCAGGTAAGTCCTAAGATCAATTATGCACTGGACGACTTCTACGGCGGATTCGCAGATCAGCAGCGCACTAACGAAGCCATCGGCAAGATGTATGAAAAACACGGTTATCTGATGGATACTCACACAGCAGTAGCTTACAGAGTATACGAAGATTATCTCGCATACACAGGAGACCAGACACCGACTCTGCTGGCTTCCACAGCGAGCGCATATAAATTCGCAGACAGCGTAGTCGAATCCATCGGTCTGGAAAAGGGTGAAAACGGATTTGAGTCCGTGCGCAAACTGCATTATGAAACAAGCGTGCGCATCCCTGCAGGACTGAAAAACCTGGAAGAAAAAGAAATCAGACACAAAGGCGTTATCAACGTTCCGGATATGCCGGAAGCTGTATATAACAGCCTGAAATAAATCAATAAAGTGCTTTGTCAGTGGCTGGTACCTGGCAGCACGCACAGTAAATAACGAATACGGCCTGGATTCCCGGAAAATTCCGGAAATCCGGGCTTTTATATTTGGGAGATTTCCATTCGAAGGCGTCCTTTGTCCATCTATTTAATTAAATGTGCTACCATGAATAAATGGTTCTTAACATGCACATAACAGATCAGGGACAAGGAGGACTAGACAATGAAGAGAATGATCACTAATGAAATGATGGATGGTTTCAGAAAACACCTCATAGAAGACGAGAAAAGCCAGGCAACTATAGAAAAATATATGAGAGATATACACAATTTTGCATCATTTGCTGCCGGCAGACCGGTAGACAAGATGCTGTTACTCGATTACAAACAGCAGCTTGGAAAAACATATGCGCTTACGAGCGCCAATTCCATGCTGGCAGCAGTAAATGCATACTTTGATTATGCAGGCTGGCAGGAATGCTGCGTAAAACAATTCAGGATACAGCGGCAGGCTTTCTGCCCGGTGGAGAAAGAACTTACGAAGGAGGAATATTTCCGGCTGGTAAAGGCGGCACAGCAGAACGGGAACGAACGGCTGAGCCTGATCATAGAAACTCTGGCGGGAACGGGCATCCGTATCAGCGAGCTGGAGAATATCAGTGTGGAAGCCATAATGCAGGGCGAAGCTATCGTAAACTGTAAAGGCAAATCGCGCAGGATACTTCTTGTAAAAAAGCTACGGCGCAAACTGAAATCTTATATCAGCAGGAAGAAAATCGAAAGCGGTCCTGTTTTCGTGAGCCGCAGTGGCAGACCGCTCAGCCGGAGCAATATCTGGCGGGAAATGAAGCGGCTGTGCGGAAAGGCGGGCGTGTCGGAAAGCAAAGTGTTTCCACACAACTTCAGGCATCTGTTTGCCCGAACCTTTTACGCGATCGATAAGGATATCGCAAAACTCGCGGATCTGCTGGGCCACGCCAGCATCAATACTACAAGGATATATATCATAACGACCGTCGCCGAACATCGCCGCCGTATGGAAAAAATGCAGCTGATAATTTAGCAGAAAATAAAAAAACCAATACACGAAGCATTGATCTCAGATGACGTAATGGAAATTATGTTGTAATTGGACGGAAAAAGTATGAAGAATTGTGTGTACGTAAAGAACCTGAACATAATAAAAAAGGCATAACAAATAAGCCTCTTACCGGACCGGAAAACCGGACAACAGCAGGCTTATTTGTTATGCTTTTCTGTAAATTCTGTATTATTTTTTTATGTATTAACTCGGCAAAAATATATTGCATTTACTGTGTCTTTATGAGATTATATATATGTGCATGTAATTTGCATACAGCGTTATAATCTTATTACTACAACATAATTTCCATTATGTTGATTTTGTTATGTATAGGAGGAGAGTATGAAGAAAAGAGTATGGGCATGGTTGATGACTCTGATAATGATAGTCACAATGGTGCCGGCATCAGCATTTGCAGCAGATGAACCTGCAGATGCATCACCTTATACGGTGACAAATCAGGATGCTATCCAGCCGGATCAGACAGGCGGGGTGTATCTGAACAAACAGTTAGAACTGGATTCAAATGGTGAAGGTTATATCACACTTGAAACCTACGTAGAAGGTAAAGTAAAGACTTCATCCAAAGCGGTAGACTTTATCATGGTACTGGATATGTCTACAAGTATGAGAGAATCCTTCAGTAAGCAGCAGACGACTTATACCGAAGTATATACTCTGGATAAGAATGACAGCTATTATGTAAGAACCGACTACGGATATACAGAAGTTGAATGGTGTGATAACTGTAATGCATGGACTGACGGATGCTGGGGAGTTATTTCCCACCATTCCGGGGATAAATATACTCCGAGAACAGCAGCAGGGCAGGCAGGCACACAGTTCTACACAGCAGAAACTGTTGCGTCCATGACAAGACTCGAGGCATTAAAGTCTGCTGCAACTAATTTCGTAGGAACAGTTGCATCTGATACAGGTGATCACAGAATTGCGCTGGTAGGTTTTGAAAATGACGCAAGTATCCTTACAGGAGATCCTGTACAATCAGCATTCAAAGATGCTTCTGACAATGAAACCGGTTTGAAAAATATAATCGGCGGAATCAGCAGCTATGATCTGGAACCGGCTACTGAACATGGAAAGGGTCTGGAACTTGCTGAAAGTATTCTGGCGGCAGACACTTCCACTGACAGAGAGCGAGTTGTGATCCTGTTTACAGACGGTGAACCGGAGCCAAATAACAGTAGCAGCTGGTCCTCCGACATCGTATCCGGTGCAGTGAACAGCGCATACAAACTGAAGAACACACATAATGCATCCGTATATTGCATTTCTGTACTGCCGGGAGCGGCTTCAGCAGGAACAAGCTATATGGATAAATATATGAACTATGTTTCTTCAAACTATAAGAATGCAAAATATGAAGGAACATACTCCGGAACAAATAAGGACAGCATCATCAATGCAATCACACCGGGTGAAGGAACATACGGCGGCAAATACTATCAGGTTGCATCAGATATGGCGAAACTTGAGGATATTTTCGGCAGCATCAGTTCCGATGTTCAGAAAATCGAGCTGGATGAAGAAACAATTGTTACTGACGTCATGTCAGAATACTTCACAGTTAACGGAGCAGCAGGTGATGTACAGTTATATGTAAGTCCATATACAGGTGAAGATTCAGACGGAGCGGCTCAGTTTGGAGAAAGAACAGCAGCTGAAGGTGTAACTGCATCAATTGAAAACGGCGTGGTTTCTGTAAGCGGATTTGATTTCGAACCTGTTATGAATAATGATGACGGAACAGCAAAATCCGGTAAAATGCTCACTATTGTTGTGCCTGTCAAACTGGATGCAGAGGCAACAGAAGGCATGAGCGGCGAAACTGTACCTTCTAATAACACAGAAGAGGCAAAGGCGTCTATTATTAATGATGATGCTACAGTAGCAGAATTTGCTATCCCTGCAGTAACTCTTCCAAAAGAAAAAATTGTTATTACAGCGAACAGCGACACAAAAGTATATGACGGAACTGCACTGAAAAATGCAGGATACACATATACTGAAGGTGTTCTGGCAGACAGTGATGTCCTGACAGCAGTTGTTGAAGGCTCCCAGACAGATGCAGGTGAATCTGCAAACGTAGTTGCTTCATATAAAGTAATGCGCGGAGATGTTGACGTAACTGACAAATATGACATCACAACAGTAAAGGGAACACTGAAAGTAACACCAAGACCTGTAACACTGACATCTGCAACAGACAGCAAAGTGTACGACGGAACAGCGCTGACAAATGACAAAATCACAGTAAGCGGCGATGGCTTTGTAAAAGGTGAAGGTGCATCTTATGACGTGACAGGAAGCCAGTTGGATGCAGGCTCCAGCGACAATACATTCACATACAAACTGAATGTAGGAACAAAGGCTGAAAACTATAACATCACGACAGAAGAAGGAACACTGACTGTAACGAACCGTGCAAATCCGTACGAAATTACGGTAGAAGCAAACAGCGGCGAGTACCTGTACGATGGTGAGGAGAAGACTGCAGAAGGCTTCAAGACACTTGCGTTCACACTGAATGGTCAGACATACTCCGCAAGCGGACTGACAGCCAAGACAACAGAGACAGATGCAGGAACCTATCCGGTAAATGTAGTTGGAACAGCAGTTGTGAAGGATGCAGACGGAAATGATGTAACCGATCAGTTCAAGGTAACTATCGTAAATGGTTCTCTTACAATCAACAAGCGTGTCGTAACACTGACATCTGCAACAGACAGCAAGCAGTACGACGGTACACCACTCAAGAATGCAAATGTGGCAGTAGACGGCGACGGATTCGCAGATGGCGAAGGTTCAGCATACACCGTAACCGGAAGCCAGACTCTGGTAGGATCCAGCGAGAACTACTTCACATACGAGCTGAATGCAGGAACAAATGCTGACAACTATGAAATTTCAACTGCAAACGGAACACTGACTGTTGTGAACCGTGATGCGAAGTACCTCATCGAAGTGGAAGCAAACAG
>JAGBGL010000056.1 GCA_017936025.1 Bacillota bacterium
TAAACGAGTCTTGTCCAGTTCATGGCACAGGTCGTTTAAGATATTGTGGTTTTCGATTAAGTCAGCATCAGCACCGCCGATACCGATTTCGTTGGACAGACCCCAAACAACGATGGATGGGTGGTTGTAGTTCTGAACGATCAGTTCTCTGAACTGAGAGATAGTGTTTTCACGGCCTGTAGGCATATGTTTGGAGATGTAAGGGATTTCAGCCCAGACAACCATACCGTAAGCGTCGCACAGATCATAGAAGTACTGGTCGTGCTGATAGTGAGCCAGACGGATAGTGTTTGCTCCCATTTCGTCGATTAGTTCCATATCCAGTTCGTGATCTTCAGGAGTCAGAGCGTTTCCTTTGCCCCATTTGTCCTGGTGTCTGGAAACACCGCGCAGCATGTATTCTTCGCCGTTTAAGATAAATCCTCTTTCAGGATCGATTTCAAATGTTCTGCATCCGAAGTCAGCGTAAACATCATCGATGATTTCATCTGCTTCGATCAGTTCTGCGATAGCTGTGTACAGATAAGGATCTTTTCTTCCCTGCCACAGGTTAACATCTTTGATTTCCATAACGACTTTTGTGTCGTCAGAAGTTGCTTCTGCAACAACTCCGAAATCTTCATCAACCAGAACATAGTGGATCTGCTGACCTTCCTTTTTGTTTGTTACGAATACTTCTACTTCAACATCAGCATCTTCGCCTTTTACAGTTGGAGTAACTTTGATACCAGGGCCTCCGAAGTAGTCCAGGTCAAAGTGGGATTCGTTTACACAGATCATGTTTACGTCTCTGTACAGACCGCCGTAGAAGGTGAAGTCAGCCATCTGTGGATAAACAGTTTCGTTAGCTTCGTTATTAACTGCGATAACCAGCAGGTTGTCAGTATCTTTCAGTTCTTCAGTCAGGTTTACTCTCCATGTGGAGTAACCGCCGTGGTGAGTCATCATTTCTTTGCCGTTCAGATAAACTGTAGCGGAAGAGTTAGCACCCTGGATTTCCAGATAGTACTGGTCAGCTGTCGGCAGGTCGATCTTGTGGAAGCTCTTTGCATAGTAGCAAGTTCCTCTGTAATAATCATTTCCGCCATCCTGTCCGTCTACTGCGTTCCAGCAGTGAGGCAGGGACACGATGTCCCACATTTCAGGCAGATGATCAGGTACTGCGTCAGCCTGTTTGCTGAAGTTCCATCTGAAATTAAAATTCTCGATTTTTCTCATCGAAAATACCTCCTTTAATTATATAACGGGGAAACACCGGATCCGGCATTTCCCCTATTAAAATCATATTATTATTTTACAACAATCGGTTTAGATTATCTACCGTGTTTTTCCTTCAGGAATGCAACGTTAGCATCCACCTGTTTTTTGTGCAGTGGGTACCAGAACCACAGGATCAGAGCCAGTGCGATCAGTCCAACAGCAGGCACGATTGTGGAAATCGTGAAGATGCCGTTTGTTACAGAAGGATCGAATGCAGTTGCCTGAGAATATCCGATTGCCTGCAGCAGCCATCCGGAAACACCTCCAGATAATGCCTGTCCCAGCTTACGTGCGAAGGAGTACAGTGCATAGATTTGTCCGTCCTCTCTTGCGCCATTCTTGATTTCGGAGTAGTCGATAACGTCTGTGATCAGAGCCCAGGACACCATGGAGAAGATACCCAGTCCCAGCCATACCAGCATCTGGAAGCAAGCAAACACCCACACGTTTTCAGGGCGTACGAACCAACAAATAACCAGAACTACACCTGCGAACAGGTTAGTTACTACGGACAGTTCAGCCTTACCGTATTTTCTTGCCAGCGGTTTTGAAACGATAGCGGCGACAATCATACCAACGCCCATGAATGCTGTGGAAGCAGACTGAGCAGCTGCGTTGTTATAGAAGTTAGGGTATACATATGAAGCCATCTGCTGCATTGTCAGCTGAGCCAGCAGCATAACGATGGAAGCACAGATGATGGACAGCAGTGCTCTGTTTGTTACAGCATTTTTCAGCATTGTACCTACGGAGTTCATCTGAGGCTTTTCGTTTTCCAGAGTTGGGTCCACCTGAACTCGTACACGTTCTGTAACCAGCTTGTAGCAGAGCAGATAGTAGCAAATGGAAAGAACTGCATAAATTCCAGACAGTGCAGTAAACTTTGGTCCGTTCATTACAGTCATTTCGATGCCACCTTCGGTAACTGTTTCGTATACGAGCAGCGGCGGCAGTACATTTGTAAAAATACCTGCCAGCATTCCGCCCATTGTTCTGAATGTGGACAGAGACTGTCTGTCATCGGGTTCTGCGGAAATAGCAGATGCCATAGATCCGTAAGGGATGTTGATGGATGTGTAGAATACAGATCCCCACAGTATGTAAGTTACGAACAGGTAAGCGATCTTAACTGTCATGCTCGCATCAGCCAGCGCAGACTGGTACATCAGGAAGGATGCAGCAGCTACGAACCAGCACATTCTTAAAAGCCAAGGCTTGAATTTACCTGCAGGCAGAGTCTTGGATCTGTCACAGATACGTCCCATTGTTACGTCAGTGAATGCGTCAACGAAACGTGCGATCATCATGATAGTACCTACTGCAGCAGCAGGAACTGCCATAACGTCAGTGTAGAATTTCAGTAAGAAAGTAGAAGCCAGGATAAAAGAGAAATCGTTACCGAAGTCCCCAAACATGTAACCCAGCTTGTCTCTCATACCAAACGGTCTGAAAGTCTGTTTGTTTTCCATTTTGTTTTTCTCTCCTTAATAATATGTAGTTTCTAAAAACTAAAATAAATCAATTGCTGATATTATATCGAAAATTGACGATACATAGAAGTAAAAAAATTAACTAAAAGTGTAAAATTTTCACATAAGAATACACATGGACATGATTGTTATGGTAAAATATTAAAAAAGTATTCAAAGGAGATGATAGTCCTGTGTTTTACGAGAAAGAACTTGAATTCCTGAAGAGAATATACAAAAAATACAGTTTGTCTGTAATTACCTTTGATCCGGAAATTCCAATGGAGGGAATTGTCGGCGCAGAACTGCTGAAAGCCCTGGGAACAGATATTTCTACCCTGTCTTTTTCGGATGTTGTAGGTGAAATCAAAGATGTAACTGTATATAGAATTACTGATTATTTTCAGTGCAATTATGTATTTCTGAAACTTCCTAAAAACCGGGACGGATTTGTACTAATGATAGGGCCGTATTCCACGGAACCCGTAGAAGAGAAAAGCGTTCTGGAATATGCGGAAGTGCTGGGGCTGGGTCCGAAACAGACTTCTCAGCTGGCCAGATACTATCACAACATTCCGGTTCTGCCTGAGA
>JAGBGL010000057.1 GCA_017936025.1 Bacillota bacterium
CATGGGGCGTTGAAATCGATGCCCTGACTGAAGATCAGCAGCAGTACCTGAACAGCTGGCAGGTCTGATCTGACAAAACCGGCGGACAGCATGGCATGACTTTGAAGGGGAGATAAAAGTGAAATCGAAAATCATTCCTACACTTGTAAATACATCAGCTAATGCGGAAATGCTGAGTACAGTTCCGCATAGACAGATGCTCGACCTATCAGTTGTTTACAGAATCATAGAGGAAGATGAAAGCGGATTTTCCGCTGCACTTGTAACGGAAGACCTCCTCCGGGAACTGAAGCTGGATTTTGAAGAACTGGAAGCCATCGGGCTGGAAAACTTCAGCAGACAGTATGGCGCGGAAACCTTTGAACTGACAGATACCCTTAAAGTCATGACAAACAGGCTGAGACTGTTCGGTGCAACAGGAATTCTTTATGGAGAGCTTCTGAAAGAAACCTCTGACTCTTTCGGAAGAGACTTTTACATTGTCCCTGTATCGGTGCATGAGATGATGCTGGTGCCGGAGGGTGCGATGAGCACAGAAGCACTGAAGGAGATCCTGAAGGAAGGCAATCGAAATATTGCTTCCGCAGAAGAATTTCTGTCAGAAAATATATACAGATATTCGGAAGGGAAACTGGAAACAGTAACTGTATAATAATAAGGAAAGGATTTTTTATGGGTTTAGCAATAGACTTATACAATTTCATATATATAGCAGTAATTGTGCTGGGCGGGATATCGCTTCCGCTGACGCTGATACTGCAGCTGAAGGAAAAGGACAAATATCACAGGGCGCTGACTTTGTTTGTCGGAGCGATTTTCATATACATGATCACAGATTTTGTGACATACTATTTTATAGGGGAAACCGTTTCCGCAGATGTCAAGTTTGCCATGATCACCATTTCTGATATTTTCTTCTGTGCACTGACGCTGGCGTGGATGTATCTTATCCAGATATTTATCGGAGCGGAGAATATCCTGAAGACGAGATATCTGGTGCTGCTTACAGTCATTTATGCAGTGATATCTCAGGTGTTGTCGATTTCTTTGGGAAGATACAGTTCGTATTCCATGTACCTGGAAGTCGAAGAGGGACTGGGGAGCGTAGTTCTGCAGTGGAGCAATGTGATATATGTTATTGCGGTTATTCTGGTTTGTCTGTGGAGTGCTTTCTATGTAGGCAAAACTACTCGTGAACGTAAGGTTCAGTGGCTGAAGCTGCTGCTGATTCTGTCGCTTATGATCTACATGCTGTATGTTGCAGTGTGGGATTACATGACATGGTTCAGACCGGAAGAAAAACTGATCAACATATATGCACTGGATCCGATGCTTCTGCTGTATGCCTTGCTGAGCGCAGCGGTTATCTTCTACTTTTATAAGAAAGACCCGCTTAAGATTTCGGGTGCACAGGTTGCTCCGGAAGATGCAGTCAAGGCAGTCGTAAACAGATACGGCTTGTCTGACCGTGAAGCAGAAGTTCTCGAGCTGCTCAACATGGGTCAGAGTAACATGCAGATCGCAGCGGAACTTTCCATTTCGGAAAACACTGTGAAACGTCATGTTAACAATATTTTCAAGAAAACAGAGACTCAGAGCAGACACGAAATTCTATATAAAATATCGAATATACACGAAATAGACCTTTAATAATAGAGTCAAAACAGCAATTATTCAGATAATTGCTGTTTTTTTATGCAGGGACAAGGTGTCATGACAGTCAAAAACCACAAAACTTTATTCCATTGAAATTTCAACGTTTGCAAACGATTAACACCAAGGTGTTATTGAATGAATATGAGCTTTTCAGTAGTATTAAGCTGTAGCAGAAAAGCTAACAAAGCAATTATTTATCTTATTAAGGAGGAGAAAATCATGAGTGAACAAACACATGGTGTTGCTGGATTAAAAAAACATGACATTAAAGTATCCGGCATCGTATTTATGCTCTATTGCCTCGTAGCGGCAGGTGCTTTCGGTATCGAAGAGATGATTCCTGAAACAGGTCCTGGTATGACTCTGATCCTGCTGGCTGTATTCCCAATTATCTGGGCTTATCCTATTTCCAACATGGTAGCTGAATGCGGATCCGTAATGCCGTCTGAAGGTGGCGTATACGTATGGGTCAAAGAAGCATTCGGTGAGTTCTGGGGTTTCCAGGCTGGTTGGTGGGGAACAGTTTCTACATACATCACTAACGGTGTATATGTAGCACTGGTTGCTGGCTATGTAAGCCAGATTATCCCAATGTCCGATCTGGCGATTCTGGTTCTGAAAATCGGAATGATCGCACTGTTTACATTCATCAACCTGATGGGTCTGAGAGAAGTAGGTAAAGTAAGTACTATTTTATCTATCTGTATCGTATGCGCATTCGCTCTGGTAGCAATCGTTGGTCTGATCAACTGGCAGACTAACCCTGTACAGCCTATGATGCCTCCAGATTACAACTTCTTCGATTCCCTGTCCGGCGGTATCTGCATCTGCGTATGGATGTACTGCGGATATGAATGTATCTCCAACATGGCCGGCGAAGTTAAGAACCCTCAGGTTATTCCTAAAGGTCTGCTGATCGCAATGCCACTGGTAGCATTAACTTACATCCTGCCTACATTAGGCGGCCTGGCTTCCCTGCCTGCAGGTTCCTGGGAAAACTGGTCCACAGAAGGTGGTTTCAATGCTGAATCCGTTGGTTATGCAACAATCTTAACTGAACACATGGGAACTGTATGGGGATATGTATTCCTGATCATCGCAATCATTTCCCAGTGTGCAATCTTCAACACTTACCTGGCTTCCGGTTCCAGAGGATTCTTCGTACTGGCTGACGATAACCTCTGCCCACCATTCCTGGTAAAAATCAGCAAGAAGAGAGGCGTACCTTACATCGGTATCCTGTCTCTGGCAGTAGTAACACTGATTCTGTGTCAGGCAGACTTCACTACTCTGGTATCCACAGAAGTAGTATTCATCCTGGCTCTGTACATCATCCTGCCTCTGGCAGTAATCAAACTGAGAAAAGATATTCCTGTAGAAGAAAGAAAGAAGAGAAATCTCTTCGTAATGCCTGGCGGAAAAGCTGGTCTGGCTTACTTCTGCGGAATGCCTATCTTTATCTCCATCGTGGCACTGCTGGTTAACGGTACTGACTACTTTGTAACTGGTCTGATCGCAACAGC
The DNA here is from genome assembly GCA_017936025.1 of Bacillota bacterium. Lineage (GTDB taxonomy): Bacteria > Bacillota > Clostridia > Peptostreptococcales > Anaerovoracaceae > RGIG9096. The sequence continues at coordinate 3,180 of JAGBGL010000057.1, forward strand.
TTCCGGCGTTATCGTATACGTGATCGTAAAACTGGTTTACGGCGGTCTGTACAAACAGGATCCTGTTAAGTATCCAATGAACCCTAAGACAAAACTGGCTCAGGGTGACACAACTAGAATTGGTGTATATCTGATGATCGCTGGTTTCGCTGCATTCCTGGCTCAGTTCTGGCTGAGATGGTACGAAGTTACTTACGGCGAATGGGAACCATCCGACTACGATATGATGGGTAACATCATTCCTCAGGTTCAGAATGTTCTGTTATGGGCTGGCCTGGCAGTAGGTATCATCGGTATCATCGTATTCTTCGTATGCAAGAAGAAAGACGCTCCAGCTCCACCTGCACCGGTTGACGTTGATGCACTGATGGAAAAATATCTGAACGAAGACAGACACGAAGACATCTTTGGTGATGCATAAGAATTAATATTTTAGACTGACAAACCGAGAATATAGTAATAGTACAAAATAATTATGATGCGGCGGGGTCCGGCCCTGCCGCATCAATAAAACACATAACTTTGTTAACAATATCTCCGGCAGACATGGCCGGACGATTCAATTATATTTAAATCAACTTAATTATTAAGGAGAGAATAACCATGGGTAAGAAAATTTTAGTATTAGGTACTGGCGCACAGGGAACTACAGTTGCCAAAAGACTTGATCTGGAACCAAACGTAGATAAAATTATCTGTGCAGACTATGATGAAGCAGCCGCTAAAGAACTTGCTGCTGGTCTTAACAAAGCAGAAGGATATTTCTGTAATGCATCTGACAAAGCTCAGATCACACCGCTGCTGGAAGGCTGCGACCTGGTAGTAAATGCACTGCCGCTGGCATTTGGTAAAAACGTAATCGACGCAGCTCTGGAAGCAAAAGTTAACTATCAGGACTTTGCTGCTCCAGAAGGATTCGAAGATACATGGGAAAAATGTATGTACAGACTGCTGGGCGACTACAATGAAAAATTCAAGGAAGCAGGAATCCTGGGTATTATGGGTACAGGTTCCGCACCTGGAACAATGTGCGTTGTAGCAAGAGACACTATGAAAGACATCGACGAGTGTGATACTCTGAACATGATGGTATATGAAGGTGTTGAAGCTAAGAGATTCCAGCCTTACTGGTGGTCCCCTGTAACAGTTCTGGCTGACATGGATGACCTGCCTGTAGCTTGGATCGACGGACAGATGGTAAACACAAGACCATTCTCCCTGCCAATCGAAAGAACTATTGACTATGTTGGATACCCTGTAAGATTCGTAGAACACGCTCATGATGAACCGTTCTATGTTGGTATCAGAGCAGACGAACTGTTCAAAGGCTGCAAGAACGCATTCTTCAAATACGGCGGAGTAGGTATCGAATTTGCAGAACCTCTGGCTAGAGCAGGCCTGCTGAAGAGAGAGCCTGTAGAAGTTGACGGACAGATGGTAAACACTCACAATGCTATTCTGAATGCACTGCCTCACCCACCTAGATTTGCACACGAAATCCAGGAAATCCTGGACGAAGGTCTGGTATCTGATACTGGCGCATTCGTTGTAGAAGCAATGGGTAAGAAAGACGGTAAACCAGTTCGTGTTGAATCTCATGTATTCGCACCAGGAATGGTTGAATCCTTTGAAAAATTCGGAATCACTGGTGAACAGTATCTGACTGGTCAGGGTGGATTCATGTTCACTAAACTGTTTGTAAATGATGAACTGGATCAGACTGGTTTCATCTCTTCTGCAGAACTGACAGAAAAAGCAAATGACAAATATCTGGAATATGCAAAAGAACTGGAAATCACAGTTGAAAGAAGAATCATCTGGGATGACCCATACTTTGAAAACCAGGCTCCTGCTAAAGAATTCAAACCTTGGTGGGATGGTCCTACAATCACTCCAGTAGAACCGCTGGAAGATTAATATAGTCTCAAAATAAATAGTACATAGTTACAAATTCTCGGGGCTGCCGCTAACAAATCAGATGGGCTTTGTTAGTAGGCAGCTCCGTTTTTATGAAGTCCTGCCAGCAGCTATGCTGCTGCGCGCAGGACTGATGCAAAGCTGCCCAAATCTATGATTTGGCGCGCAGCGACTGCATGACCTGCCCGAAGCATAATAAAACCCGCAAACCGTAATTGGTGTGCGGGTATTTTATTAAGTTCCAGGGCTTTGTTAGTAGGAACTTATATTAGCATTTGCTGATAGCGTCCTGGATTCTTGCTCTTGTTCTTTCTTCGCCCAGGATCTGCTGGATTTCCCATACGTCAGGAGACTGGCTTCTGCCCATAACTGCGATACGGATCAGAGTACTTACATCGCCTACGTGACCTTTATACTGGTCAGGGTTTTTCTTAAAGTCTTTAGGTCTTACTGCGTAACCCAGTTCGTCAGTGATAGTTCTGATCTTTTCAAACCACTGGCTCTGGTCGTCCGCATGATCATAAGTTTCCAGATATTTTTCCAGAATGATCTTAGCATCAGTTGCAGCGTTTTCAGGATAAGCATCCTGGATAGTAAAGTATTCATCGTAGAAATAGCTGATGAAATCAAAAATCTGTTTTCCGTATACCAGGTCTTTTCTAGGTTTCTTGTCGTTTCTTCCCAGATCCAGGATTTTTTCCAGGTATTCTTCGTTGCCTTCAAACAGCGGCAGGATTTCAGGTTTGAATTCCGCGGACCAGTCTTTCATGAACTGGCAGAGTCTTTCTGCAGGCAGTTTCAGCAGAGCATCTTTGGAAACGTCGTTCAGCTTGTTCAGGTCGAACAGTGCACCGGAGTTGGACATTTTTTCAGCAGTGAAGATGAATTCTTCGATAGCTGCTTCCGGATTTTCGATTCTCCATTCTTCGAAGTTGGAGTTGAGAACTGTCAGCAGATATTCTCTGATTGCTTCCGGCATGTAGCCTTCCTGTCTGTAGAAATCCAGAGACAGTTCAGGGTCCTTTCTCTTGGACAGTTTTCTCTTGTTGCCTGTTTCTTCGTCGATTTTCATCAGTACTGCAGTGTGGCAGTAGATAGGCATCTTGAAGTTCAGTTTTTCGAACAGTTCTACGTGGATAGGCAGGGAAGCCAGCCATTCTTCACCACGTACAACGTGTGTAGTTCTCATCAGGTAATCATCCACTGCGTGTGCGAAGTGGTATGTAGGGATTCCTGTAGCTTTCAGGATTACAACGTCCTGGAAGTTTTCAGGCATTGTCAGTGTTCCTCTGATGTCGTCTTCTACAGAAATGATTCTTGCTTTTTCAGGGTCAGGGTTTCCGCCGGACTTCAGTCTTACAACGTAAGGTTTTCCTGCAGCCAGGTTCGCTTCGATCTCTTCCATAGTCAGGTTTCTGGAAACTGCGAATTCACCGTAGATACCCGGAGTCTGTTTGTTTGCTTCCTGTCCGTCACGGATAGCCTGGATCTCATCAGCAGTCAGAAAGCATGGATATGCCAGCCCCTGTTTCATCAGGTCCTTTACATAGCACTGATAAATTTCGCCTCTCTGGCTCTGATAGTATGGGCCGTAGTCACCTTTGAAGCCGTCCATTGTAACGCCTTCGTCAAAGTCGATGCCGAAGAAGTCCAGAGATGTGATTATTGTTTCAACAGCACCTTCCACGTATCTCTTATCGTCAGTGTCTTCGATTCTCAGGTAGAACACGCCGTCACTCTGACGCGCCAGTCTTTCGTCAACGAACGCTCCGTACAGGTTGCCCAGGTGAATGAAGCCTGTAGGGGAAGGTCCCAGTCTTGTGACTTTTGCACCTTCAGGCAGCTGTCTTGGCGGATAGATAGTTTCGTAATCCGCAGGAGTCTTGTCTATGTGCGGAAACAGCATTTCCGCCAGTTTATTATAATCCATGATTTTCTTCCTTTCTTGGTTTTAAGTCTGTTTTATATCTGCGTGCGCGTGTCTTCTGACGCATGGGCACACTACTCTTATTTTACTATGGATTCAGGACTGTCGCAAGATTTTAATTGATTCCATCAGAGCTTGTCTTTCGTTCGGAAGCTTTCCTTCAATGACCTGTTCCAGCAGAATTTTAAGGATCCGTCCGATTTCGGGCCCTTGAGGGATGCCTGCATCCATAAGATCCCGCCCGCTGACCGCAAGGTCTTTCATGGAAAAGCACTGCTGCCCAGCCAGAACTTCATCGACCAGATCGTTGAACGCCAGGATGTTTTCTGCGCGGCCGCCTGTAAATGCCGGGTTCTGGCTCTTCACATCGGCTAATTCCAATTCGATCAGCATTCGCAGGCGCGGCTCACCCAGTTTTGCCAGACATCTTCTCGCGTGCCGCTGTGTCTGCTGGAAAACGATTTTGTGGGCATCGATTACGGCTATTACATCTTCGCGTGTCTCATTATCATATTTCAGTCTCCGCATCACCGAATTTGTGATCCCGGCTCCGGTGGCTTCGTGTCCGTAGAAGTGCCCCCAGTCTTCATCTGTGACGGTCATCGTGGACGGTTTTCCAATGTCGTGGAAGAACGCCGCCAGCCGTAATTTAGGATCTGCAGGAATGTGCTGCAGGACATGCAGCGTATGCTCCCACACATCATATATATGGTAATCATTTTTCTGATCCAGGTCGAACATCGGCCTGATTTCAGGAATGAAATCTGCGATTATTTCACGGTGCTCTCTCAGCACTCCGGAAGCGGCAGGTCCGCACAGCAGTTTGTCGAACTCTGTTCTGATGCGCTCGACAGCGACACGTTTCAGCAGAGGAAGACATTCATACATGGCGTCAGCCGTTGAATTTTCAGTTACATAGTCTAATTGCGATGCGAAACGGATGCATCTCAGAATTCTCAGTGAATCTTCGGTGAATCTTTGTGCCGGTTCGCCTACGCACCTCAGCAGCCCACAGGCCAGGTCGCTCTGTCCGCCGAACGGGTCGACCAGGCCGGCTGTATCGTTATAAGCCATAGCGTTTATGGTGAAATCTCTGCGAGCGAGGTCATCCTCGATTTTTGAGGTAAATGTCACCTCATCAGGTCTGCGGCCATCCGAATATTCGCCATCGATGCGGTAGGTCGTGATCTCAAAGGCTTCCCCGTCCATCAGAACCGTCAGTGTACCGTGCTGCAGTCCGGTTTCTATGACCCTGAAATTGTTGAATACTGATTCCATTTCATCCGGCGTCGCGCTGGTGCAAAGATCCCAGTCGTTCGGCTCGCGGCCCAGCAGGCTGTCACGCACGCAGCCGCCCACAGCGAAAGCTTCGAAGCCTGCTGCCTGCAGTATTGATATTAAATTTTTTACCTTTACGGGCAGTCTGATCATGAGTGTAATCTCCTGAATATGTTGCTTGTCCGCATCCCCCGGGTTACTCTTAGCCGTAACACCCGGGTTACTCTTAGCCGTAACACCCGGGTTACTCTTGGATGTAACCATTTGCGGGGTTTCGCGGTTTGGTTGCGAAAAACAGTATCCAAACCGCAAACTGATTGCTATTGGTTACATTTTACCACAGGAGTTTTGCGCATGCGTAACCATTTAGTGAAAAAACGGAGTTGTTTACGATTTTCGGTAACCCGGAAGCGAAATGTCCCTATTTGGTTACGAGCTATAGGGTAGACGCAGGCTATAGGGCAGTTGCAGATCTTTGATGTTATGTAACTGCATGCTAAAAATATATAA
>JAGBGL010000058.1 GCA_017936025.1 Bacillota bacterium
ATAGAAATGGGCGAAATCAGCTGGGAAAAAGGATATGAGGATGACAGCTGGACTATCGATATGACAGAAGCCTATTTTGAAACCGGACAGCTTGATAAAGCGCAGCAAATCATCGATCTGGTGAATGAAGGAAAAAAACGCTTATCTTTAAAAGGACAGTTAAAGCTGAAAGAAATCAAAGCAAGGCTGCTGTTTGAAAATGATAAAACTGCAGAAGCATATGAGATCATGAATGAATTATGCGGAAGACCTGAAAGTTCTGTTCATCAGAAATATATTCTGGCAGGAATGTATATGAAGACAGGAAATATAAAGGGTGCGGTCAAACTGCTGAGCGTAATAAAACTGTACTCTGATAATCTGTCATACATATATGATCTTGGAAGATGCATGCAGGAAGAGCAGGATTATGATTATGCCCATTATCTTTTTATCCAGGTATACATGGCAGATCCTGAATTCAGAGATGTTGCATTTATGGTTGGCCAGACAGCTGTTGATGCGGGTCTGCAGAAACAGATGCCTGATATTTTAAAAGAAATAGATACACATATTACAGAGTATCAGAAGAGATATCTTCAGGGTGAGTATAAAGAGATGCAGTCCAGGTTTAAGGATGCTCAGCTGATTTATGCCGAGCTCATAAAAGATTATGTGGATGGCCTGTATCCGGAGGAACTTTTATATGATACATACGTAAGATATCTTCTTATGAAAGAGGAAAGTGATGTACGTATAACTAAGCATATAGAGGAAGTGAAGAATATCCTTCGCAGATTTACTGACGCCGAAGCTATATGGAATTATTTCGGCGAGTTTCATTGCAGAATAGATTCGCCGGATATTGAGACAGAACGGTGCTTTAAAAATGTACTGAGGCTCAATAAATATAACAAGACAGCGAAAATGAACCTGATGGCTATATATTCCCAGCAGGAAAAATGGGATATTACATGGGATATATGTACTGATTTAATTGTAAACACTGACTGGAATGATGCGTACTATTACCGTGCACTTCATGGTATTGAACTGGGACGTTATGAACAGAGCAGGGCAGATATAGAATGCTATGAGAGCAAAGGCGGGGATTCTAATAATTGTCTTATTGTAAGACAGCATCTGGCAATGAAACAGGGCGACTATGAAGAAGCTATAAAACAGATTGAAACGCGTCTGAAAAACAGGAAAGTATCTGAAGTACCTTGTTATGATTTTTATGCGATATGTCTGTGTAAGCTTGGCAGATGGCAGGAAGCAGAAGAATTGATGGATATGGTATGCGAAACGAGCAGACGTCCGTCGTTCCATGGTATTTTGTATAGGATACAGAAATACAACGGAAGGTTTTCAGAAGCAAGAGAGACATTAAAACGCTATAAAAAATTATGTGATGTAGGGATACTTGATGAGGAATATCCTCTCCTTAATCTGCAGTTGATGCTTGAATCAGGAAAAGGTCTGCTTGCCCAGCCAATGGCAGAGGCTATAGATTCCAGAGACGGTGAGAGGTTTGTTGCAATGCTGGAAATGTTCTACGGCAGCACAGGGAAAGCTGCGCGTCTTTTCCAGAAACTTGTTAAAAATGAACCTGAAGAGGTGAACAATTATATCTGGAGTGCGTTTACATTATATATTAAAGGTAAAACACAGGAAGCACAGCAGTATGCGCAGGCAGGTCTGAATGCTTATGAAAAGAACTTCGGCAAAATTGAGATCACAGCCAGCCCGTACCGCGTATGTCAGTATGGCTTGCTGAAAATATTTGCAGGCGATTCTGCAGAAGCAAAGAAATTATTTGAACTGGCAGAAAAGATGCCTACATGTACGACATCTGTATGTACAGGGTGCTACAAGGCGCACTGCGGATTGGGAATAATGTATGCACTGAATGGTTATAAAGATAAAGCGGATGAAGAATTCAACAAGTCTCTTGAAATCAGACCGTATAATACTGTATGTAAGAAAATAAAGGACAAATTACTTAAATAATATTTATGACACACGAACACAATTTCACACAGGGAAAAATAATGGCACCGCTGATGAAGTTTGCACTGCCGGTAATGCTGGCTATGCTCCTGCAGGCTTTATATGGAGCGGTGGATCTGATAATAGTAGGACAATTCAGTGATGCGGTCAATGTATCGGCGGTATCTACAGGAAGCCAGATAATAATGACTATTACGTTAGTAGTTACGGGTCTTTCAATGGGAGTTACTATTCTTACCGGACAGAAGATAGGAGAGGGAAGGCCCGAAGTTGCCGGCCATGTGGTAGGCAGCGGCATACACCTGTTCATTCTTATCGGTATGCTGCTGACAGTAATCATGGTCCCGGGGGCAGGCGCGGTTTCTGCACTGATGCAGGCCCCGGCGGAAGCCTTTACGGAAACAGTGCAGTATGTGCGTATCAGTTCTGCGGGCTTCCTGTTTATTACGGCTTATAACGTTCTCGGAAGCATTTTCAGAGGCATAGGTGATTCGAAGATGCCTCTTATTACAGTTGCGATCGCCACAGTAATAAATATCATAGGTGACCTTGTATTTGTTGCGGCATTCCACTGGGGAGCAGGCGGAGCAGCACTTGCGACAGTTATCGCGCAGGCGGTAAGTGTATTGCTGTCATTTATGATAATCAGAAAAAGAAAGCTGCCGTTCGTTATGACAAAAAAGGATATCAGCTTTGACCGTTTAAACACGGCATGGATCTTAAAACTGGGCATTCCCGTTGCACTGCAGGATCTGCTTGTGAATATTTCATTTCTTGTAATACTGGCTATAGTAAATTCTATGGGTGTAGTTTATTCTGCGGGACTGGGAGTTGCTGAAAAGCTCTGTATGTTCATAATGCTGATACCATCTTCTTATATGCAGTCAATGTCTGCGTTCGTAGCCCAGAATATTGGAGCAGAAAAACCGGACCGTGCAAGAAAGGCGCTGCTCTGCGGGATTGGGACATCTGTTGCTGCAGGTATATGCATGTTCTGGCTGGGATTCTTCCATGGAGACCTGTTGTCTATGATATTCACTAAAGATGCAGGAATTGTTGTACAGGCATTCGATTATCTGAAAGCATATGCGATAGATGCACTTCTGACAAGTTTCCTGTTCTGCTTCATCGGATATTTCAACGGCTGCGGAAGGACCTTGTTTGTGATGATACAGGGCCTGGTAGGAGCCTTCCTGGTACGTATTCCTGTCTCATATTTCATGAGCCTTACAGATGATCCTACACTGTTCAAAATCGGACTGGCCACTCCGTGTTCGACAATAGTGCAGATAGTCTTATGTGCAGGATTTTTTATAATATTACTGAGGAAAGAAAAGAGAGGGACGCTGATTGAACCTGAAGCTTCTGAAAACGGCAATAATTAACACAATACCCGTGATGATGGGTTACATAGTACTGGGGATCGGGTTCGGGATCCTTTTCGAGAAAAACGGTTACGGACTCGGATGGACTCTTGCCATGAGCATATTTGTCTTTGCCGGATCCATGCAGTATGTCGGGATAGGACTCATAACCGGCGGTGTGTCTCTTATTTCAACTGCACTGACGACTCTGATGGTAAATGCACGTCATTTGTTTTACGGCGTGTCAATGATCAGCAAACACAAAGGTGCGGAAGGAAAACCGCGGCTTTTTTCATTGCATGTAAGAGCGATAAATGGTAAAATAAATTGTCTGAATATTTCGGACAGGAGGATATAAAGATGGCAATACCGTTTGCGACAGCGTTTATGCGCATATATGACAGAAAAATAATGAGCGGAGAGATAACTTTCAAAGAACTGAAAATGGACACAAGTCTGTTCAACAATCTCTGTATAGTAAAGGGGTTTGTTCTTCCTAAAGAAGAAACAGAACGCCTGTGTGACAAGATGAAAGTAAGTGATGAAGAAAGAAAATTGCTGATGTCATATTACAGCTAGAAAAAGGAGGCATATTATGGAGTATAAAGTAGTTGGTAAAATCGTACCTGCAGTGGAACTGGTTCTGCAGAGAGGTGAAACTGTATTCACTCAGTCCGGCGGCATGTCATGGCAGACAGATGGAATCGAGATGAATACCAATACAAGAGGCGGATTTATGAAAGGCCTGGGAAGAATGTTTGCAGGCGAATCTATGTTTATTGCACATTATACTGCCACTGTCGATGGTGCAAAAATCACATTTGCTTCTAATGTTGCAGGCAGTGTTGTTCCGGTAGATGTATCTAATGCGCAGGGACTGATACTTCAGAAGGGCGCATTCCTGTGTGCACAGGATTCAGTTAATCTTGAAACAGTACTTACTAAAAAACTCAGTTCCGGCTTTTTCGGCGGTGAAGGTTTTATTCTGCAGAGACTGTCCGGCACCGGAATGGCATTCATGGAAGTTGACGGCGATATGGTCCAGGTGGATCTTCAGCCGGGCGAAGTGCTGAAGGTTGATACAGGCAATGTAGTAGCTTTCACTCCGGGTGTTGCTTATGAAATCGAAACAATCAAAGGTCTCGGCAATATACTGGTAGGCGGTGAAGGTCTGTTCCTTACAAAACTTACCGGTCCGGGAAGAGTTTTCCTGCAGACAATGAATTATGCGGAATTCGTAGGAAAAATTGCTTCTGCATTACCCAGTAGAGGCTAACAGTAACGGCTCGGGAGGAAAAATACTGGATTCAATATTTGATAATCTGTAAATATATGAGAGCATCCGAAATGAACGGGTGCTCTTTTTACATGAAGTTAACAAAGAAGCATTAACGGCAAACCATTTAACATTGGTTTAACATTCTTAACGAAACATTTACTTTACTTTAACTTTCTCTTGCTTTTTTATTGTAATCTGCCGGTTATAATGATAATCGTCTGATTATGGTTTGAAAATATTTAAGGAGAAACAAAGATGAACGTAGATGTATTTCAGATTTTAATTACCCTGTTCGGAGGGTTAGCATTATTCATTTATGGGATGAATTTAATGAGTGACGGCCTGCAGAAAACCGCAGGTGAAAAAATGGAGAAAGTTTTAGGTATACTTACACGTAACCCTATCATGGGTGTACTTGCAGGTGCACTTTGCACGGCAGTACTGCAGAGTTCTTCTGCAACGACAGTAATGGTACTTGGATTTGTAAGTGCCGGTTTGATGGGGCTGCCTCAGGCAATCAGTGTAATTTTCGGTGCTAATATCGGTACAACGATCACTGCACAGCTGATTGCGTTCAAGATCGGTGATTATGCATGGCTGTTCCTGTTTATAGGATTCGTAATGTTCTTCTTCCTGAAGAAAAAAGAAAAGATCATGGATCTGGGACAGACGATCATGGGGTTCGGTATGCTGTTCGTAGGAATCAATATAATGGGAGATACGATGAAACCTCTGGCTGAAGCTCCTGTATTCGTAGACCTGATGATGCAGGTGCAGGATATTCCGGTACTTGGAGTGGTGCTGGGTGCAGTAATGACAGTAGTAGTACAGAGTTCTTCTGCAACTATTGCGGTTCTTCAGAATCTTGCATCCACAGCAGGTCCTGACGGAGTAACAAGTATCCTTGGACTGGCAGGTGCTCTGCCGATCCTGTTCGGTGATAATATCGGTACAACGATTACAGCAGTAATGGCTTCTATAGGCGGCTCCATAGCTTCCAAGAGAACAGCAGCTGCACATGTAATATTCAACCTGACAGGTACGCTGGTATTTATATGGTTCATACCTTGGTATGCACAGTTTATCGAAATGATTTCACCTGCGGGACCTGAAATCGAAGTTATTTCAAGACAGATAGCGAATGCGCACATGTGTTTTAACATTGCAAACACAATTATATGGCTGCCTCTGATCGGAATTCTGGTTAAAGTTGTTACAAAACTTATCCCGGGTAAAGATCTTGACAGACTGCCGTCTGAACCTGTATTCCTGGATAATAACGTACTGGACAGACCATTTGCAGCTATCATGCTGGTTAAAAAGGAAATGCACAGACTTGCAGAATTTGCTTTTGCAATGATCGATACAGCGAAAACTGCTTTTGTTGGAAATGATACCGATGCGGCTAATAAAGTTCTGGAAGATGAAGAAAATGTTGATATTCTGCAGAGCAAGATCGTGAACTATCTGTCTGATATTTTTACAAATGAATCTCTGACAGAGCAGCAGGCAAAAGAAGTCGCAGGACTGATGCATGTAGCTACAGACATTGAACATATCGGTGACTACTGTGAAAATATTGCAGAATATGCAATCGATAAGAATAAAAAGAAATACGAATTCTCAGAAGATGCATATGAGGAAATCAGCGGAGGATTCGCACATGTTAAGAAAATGGTAAGAGATTCCATAGATGCTCTTAAATCAGGCAGTCATGAAGCTGCACTGGATGTTAAAGAGCTGGAGGCGGACATGAACCGTATGGAAGCACAGTTGAGAAAACAGCACATGATCCGTCTGAACGAGAGAGCATGCTCTCCTGAGTTCACTGTTATCTACAACGATATCATTCACAATCTGGAAAAAATCGGCGACAGCTGCGATAATATGGCGGAAACTGTATTAAGCGGTGTTGACATGAAGGCAGCTGAATAACCGGTTTTTCATACATCACATTCATATCACATATTAGGAAAACTAAACTTGATTCAAACTTTTGAATTGAGTTTAGTTTTTTCTTGTTTTTTGATGTGCAGAGGAGTATGCTATAATTAAAGGTATTATTGGTGTACTATTTTGAAAGGAGTTTATTATGAAATCAAAAAATACACAACTCACACCATTGCGTAAACTGGGCTATGAAGCCGGCCTCGGTGCAGAGTCTATAGTTTACAACATGTTCTATGTATTCTTTATGTTATTCCTGACTACGATTGTAGGGGTCAATCCTGCACTGGCCGGAACTATTTCTCTGATTTCCGTATGTGTGGATGCTATTACAGACCCTCTTATCGGATGGCTTTGTGATAAACCTAATGTTAATACTAAAAAACTTATGCTGGTTGGCGGAGTTCTTACGGGTATCTTCCTGGGTCTGACATTCATCGTTGTGCCTGGAAGCCAGGGAATTAAGTTCGTATATTACACAGTTATTTCTTCACTGATGTGGGTATCTTATACTACATTCTGCATCCCATACTATGCGTGCTGTGCACAGATGACAGACGATTATGATGAACTGACAAAAATCAGAGGGGTTTCCCAGATGATGAATGCTTTCTTCATCTACTGCGGTGCTGCGCTGCCAACAGTATTTGTAGGAGTATATGCAGGATTCATGCCTGAAACAACTGCATGGACTATTGCTGCATTCACAATCGGTGCACTGTCTATCTTATTCGGACTGATCAACTACTTCTCGATCAGAAATGTAAAATTCATTGAAAAAGCTACTACTGAACATACGGATGGTCTGATCAGAACTTATGTTGATCTGTTAAAATTGAAACCAATGAAATGGTTCATCCCATGGGTATTCTTCATCCTGTTCGGAAAAGCAATCGCAACAGCTAACGTAGAATACGTTATTATCTATACTGCAGGACTTCCTGCTTCTGTAATCGCACAGACTTCTGCAACAACAGTTGTATGCTTCCTGGTAGGGGCTCCTATCCTGACATTGGTGGCAACAAAGTGGGACAGAAAGAATGCGGTTATCATAGGATATGTAATTTCTATCGTATGTCTCATTGGAGTTAAAATCATGGGAATCGACAGCCTGATGGATATCTTCATTCTGCAGGGTGTTACAGGAATAGCTACAGTAGCATTCTGGGTATTCTTCTATGACTTCTCTTATGACCTGATCGAACTGGACGAATACAAAAACCATAAAAACAGAGCGGGTGCTATCACTTCATTCCCTCAGCTGGTTCAGAAGTTCGGTAATGCAGTTGGACTTCAGATGATGGGAATTATGCTGGCGGCTATCGGATTTGATGCTTCCAAAGAAGTTCAGAGTATAGAAACTCTGGTAGGTATCGAAAACATAGCGACTCTGCTTGTCGGAGGATGCATGTTATTATCCCTGCTGTGCATTATCAAATATCCTGTTAACAAAGGAATCTATGAAAAACTCCAGGCTGCAAACGAAAAGAGACGTGCAGGCGATATGGACTTTACGGATCCTGATGTAGATAAAATTGTTTAATTGAAAGAAGGCGAATGCAATGGCAAAATTACTGAATGAATTTGATTATGCCGCTGTCCACGCGCAGGCAGAGTATCTTCTGAATAACAGAAAAAGACTGAAAAAAAGTGCGATAGACAGATATATGAACTATTTTGAAACAAAATGTGCAGGTTCAAAAGCTGAAATGGAAAAAGCTAAGCAGGTAATTCCGGGAGGGATACAGCATAATCTGGCTAACAACCATCCTTTCCAGCTGGCTATTGAAAAGGCTGACGGCCCATATCTTTATGATGTGGACGGTAACAGATATATCGACTTTCTCTGCGCGGGCGGCCCTACGATTCTTGGCAACAATTATCCGGCGGTAAGGGAAGCGGCAGTGAAACAGATCACTGAAAACGGTTCTGTTTCCGGTCTCTACAGTCCATACGAAAGAGAACTGGCAGAACTGATTAAAAAACATATGCCGGGCATCGAGATGTTCAGAGCACTGGCTTCCGGAACAGAAGCTGATATAATCGCGATCCGTCTCGCAAGAGCATATACAGGCAAAAAACATATCATAAGATTTTCCGGCGGATATCACGGATGGTCCGATCAGCTGGTATATAATGATAACGGCAAGAGAAATACTATGAAAAACGGTATCCCTACGGACTGCTTCCAGAACACACATGCTGTTCCTATCAATGATATCGAAGCACTGGAAGCTGAGATCCTCAAATGGCAGGATGACGGCGGAGTTGCAGCATTCATGATGGAAGCTGTAGGACAGGACAGCGGTACTATCCCGACAACTAAGGAATACCATAAAGCAGCCAGAGAACTGTGTGACAAATACGATATGCTTCTGATATATGACGAAGTTGTAACTGCATTCCGTCTCGGAATGGGCGGTGCACAGGCGATTTTCGGAACTAAACCTGACCTTACAGTTTTCGGTAAGATCATCGGCGGCGGTTTCGGTAACTCCGGCGGTATCGGCGGAAGAAAAGAAATCATGGAAATGTTGGCGGCAGGAATCTCTGCAGAAAGCGAAACTAAAGTAAAAGTAGGCGGAACAATGACTGCGAACCCGCTGACAACACTGGCAGGCATCACAGTTATCAATGAACTGGAAACTAAAAATGTTCATGCAGAACTGGATAAGGTTTCCGATTACTTCATGAGAGGACTGGCAGATATCTCGGAACGATACGACGTTCCTGCAGTGCTGTTCCATCACTCATCCATACTGCATATAGATGTCAGCGGACTGGCTCACGTTCCGTATTTCGTGAAAGAAAGCGATCCGAAATACTGGGATCACATGCTGGCTGCATATACAAGATACCTCGAATTCTCGATGGCACTGGCTGCAGAAGGTCTTATCATCGCCAATGGCGGTAAAACTTACTTCCCATATGCAGCTATCGATATCGTAGATGATGCACTGGATGTATATGAACGAGTATTTAAAGAATTTGAATAATATAAACAAATAATTGGATTTACTGATTTAGGGAGGCGTTAAAAATGGTGGAATCCAGAAGAGAAGCAAACAAACGTAAGAGCAGGCAGAAAATTTTAAAAGCTTCAAGACGACTATTTAAGGAAAAGGGCTACGAGAACACCATGATCGAAGATGTGGCTAACAGAGCTGAAATCTCAAAAGCAACACTGTACAATTATTTTCCGAATAAAGAAAGTCTTCTTGTAGGAACTATGGACGATGTGGCATATTCATTTAAAAAATTCATTGATGGAATGGATAAAAACATGCCGATAGATGACAGGATCAGAAAAGCTATGACTTTTCTGATTCTTGACAGCATTCCTTTTATAAGTGTCAGCAGAAGAATTCTTTTCCTGAATGCATACAGCGGAAGCCCGATGTATGGAAAAATCAATGCAGTAGAAGATATATTTGCTGAACTTGCAGAAGAAGCTAAAGAAGCTGATGTTTTTTCTAAAGAGGTAGAAACGAAAGAGATTGTTGACCAGCTGGTTGGGGTGTATCTGATTTCCCAGTTCCAGTGGATGGATCTGGAAGAAATCACAGAAGAAGAATGTGTCAGAAGAGTTAATCATCTGATGGATCTGATGCTGGCAGCATGCTATAGTAAATAATTCAAAAGAGAGGTATAAAACTATGGAACAGAAATTTTCAATTTCAAAATATCCGGACGCAACGGCTATAAATAAAAGCTGGATGCACTGAAGGAAATGCCTATATATTCTGTAAAACCGGAAGTACTGAAGGAAATCGAAGCGGAGTATTTCGATAAGAAATGTGCAAAGTCAAAGAAAATGGTAGATGAAGCCAAAATGTATATCCCGGGCGGAGTGCAGCATAATCTGGCCTTCAATCATCCGTTCCCTCTGGCTATCGAAAAGGCAGAAGGCGCATATCTGTATGATGTTGACGGAAACAGGTATTATGACTTCCTGCAGGCCGGAGGTCCTATAGTGCTGGGAAGTAACCCTGAACCTGTAAGAAATAAAGTAATAGAGTTACTCAGTAATGGAGGTCCTTCAACAGGACTGTTCCACGAATATGAGTATAAGCTGGCAAAGAAAATCAGCGACTGCGTACCGTCAGTAGATATGTTCAGAATGATGGGCTCCGGTAATGAAGCTGTTATGGGAGCAACAAGAATCGCGAGACTCGCAACTAAAAACAAGAGAATCGTTAAAATGGGCGGAGCATACCACGGATGGAACGATCAGCTGGCATACAGTATCCGTATCCCGGGTTCAAGATGGACTCAGGCCAACGGAGTGCCTAAAAAATTCATGAGCCTGACTGATGAATTCTTCCCTAATGATCTTGCTGATCTGGAAAGAGTTCTGAAAGCAAACACTAAAAAGGGCGGTACAGCTGCGGTATTCCTCGAAGCAATCGGACCTGAAAGCGGCACAAGACCTGTAGATTACCATTTTCCAAAAGGCGTACAGGATCTCTGCCGCAAATACGGAGCATTATTTGTAATCGATGAAGTAGTAACTGGCTTCCGTATTGGAATGTCCGGGGCTCAGGGCTATTACGGACTGGATCCTGACCTGACTATTTTCGGTAAAGTAATTACAGGAGGATATCCGGGTGCAGGCGGTATCGGAGGAAAAGCTGAATACATGCAGTATCTGGGAGCAGGCGTAGGCGGAAGCACTAAAGTTAAAAAAGCTCTTGTCGGAGGAACTATGGCAGCAGCTCCAATCAGCTGTGTTGCAGGCTACTATACATTATGCGAAATCGAAAAAACAGGAGCTATTGAAAAAGCCGGTAAGATGGCAGATAGACTGGTTGCCGGTCTGAATACTCTGATAGATAAATATGAGCTTCCATTCGTAGCATTCAATCAGGGCTCTGTTGCACATCTTGATACAACAGGCTGTATGCAGTATTACATCGACTGGTCAAAACCATGGCAGATCCCTAATGTTCTCAGCCAGACTTCCGCAAGAAAGAAGGAAATGGAGCACATAGGAGCTGCTTATACCGCAGAAGGCATCATTACACTTGCAGGCAACAGAATCTATACAAGTGCAGCATATGACGAAGCAATGATCGATGATGTACTGACTAGATTCGACAGAGTATTTGCGAACTGCGAACAGTTAAAATAGGAGATAACTATGGATGTTTTAAAATTAAAAGAACAGGTTGTTCAGGCGGGAAAAGAACTGTCCACATCCGGACTTATTGCAAGAACATGGGGAAATGTGAGTGCCCGCACAGGAGAAAATGAATTTGCAATCACAGCCAGCGGCAGAAGCTATATGACTCTTACTACTGATGAAGTAGTACAGATAAATATGGAAGATCTCAGCTACGAAGGAGATGTGAAACCATCTTCCGAAAATAAGCTTCATAACGAAATCTACAAGCTGAGAGATGATGTCGGATTCGTTATTCATACACATCAGAGCAATGCCTCTGCAGTTGCAGCTATGGGTCTAAAGAGCATCAGTCTTCCTGAATACTATCCGGGCGTAGGACGTCAGCTGATATGTGCAGATTATGGTCTTCCCGGAAGTAAAAAACTCTGTAAAAATACTGTGGCGGCAGTTGCGGAAGCATACGGAAATGCAGTAATCATGAGTAATCACGGAGCAATCTGCTACGGAAAAGATTACGAGGAAGCATTTGAAATCGCGCATACACTTGAAAAAGCATGCGGAGACTACCTGAAAGATATCGGTGTTGAACCTGCTGATCCTGAAAAGAGTTACTATGACGGTGACCTGTGGAACAACAGTCCTGTGATCATGAAATTCATGGAAGTCAGAAATGTATTAAAGCCTTATCTGGATGATTTTGCTCAGCTGGTCGGCACGAAGCTGGAAGTAGTGGATGACGACGAAGCTGTCATTCAGAAAGCTATAGATGAAGGCAGACCGCTGCTGGTAAGAGGCAGAGGCGCATTATGCGCTGCAGAAGTAGAAA
The DNA here is from genome assembly GCA_017936025.1 of Bacillota bacterium. Lineage (GTDB taxonomy): Bacteria > Bacillota > Clostridia > Peptostreptococcales > Anaerovoracaceae > RGIG9096. Next base: position 12,534 of record JAGBGL010000058.1, read on the forward strand.
GCGACAAGGAAGCGATTTCTCTTGTCATAGAAAAAAACTGCAGAGCAGCACTGGCAGCACTGGGCAGCAAGCCTATCAATCCTATAGAAAGCTTTCTGATGAGACAATTTTATCTGAAAAAGTATTCCAAACGCAGCAAATAGGAGGCAGACATGTATGTAATTGCGTATGATATCGGTACAACCGGATTAAAAACATGCCTGTTCGAAATTACTGAAGAAAAAAGAATCAATCTTGTTGCAGATGCTTCTGAGGGGTATGATCTTTATACACTTCCTAATGGCGGCTCTGAACAGGACCCGCAGCAGTGGTGGGATGCTATGTGCAATACTACCCGAAAGCTGCTTCAGGAAACAGGTATACCAAAAGAAAATATAAAAGGTATATCTTTCTGTGCACAGATGCAGGCTGTTGTCCTTGTTGACAAAGACGGAAATCACCTGATGAATTCTATGGGATACATGGACACACGAGGAACAGAACAGATCGATAAGCTGATGTACAGCGGTTTTAAAATCGCTGGTTTAAATGCGTGGAAGCTGCTGCGTTCACTGCAGATAACGAAAGCTGTTTCAGGAAGTGTAAAGGACCCGGTGTTCAAGTACCGCTGGGTAGCTGACAATGATCCGGAACTGTTTTCTAAGGTCTACAAATGGCTGGATGTAAAAGATTATCTTGTGATGAGAGCAACAGGAAAATTTACGATGTCCAGAGACAGTGCTTTTTCAACTATGCTGTTTGATTCAAGACCCGGTAAGGAGTGCTTCAGTGCAGAAGTCTGCAGGATGATGGACGTAAATATCGATCATCTTCCTGAAGTAGTCCAGTCGACAGATAATGTCGGCGGAATGACTGCAAAGGCAGCCGGAGAGCTGGGGCTCGCAGAAGGTACTCCTGTTTTCTCAGGAGGAGGAGATGCCACTCTCATAGGCGTCGGTGCCGGAGCAAGCCGGATAGGAGATACTCATATTTATATGGGCACTTCCGGATGGGTAACTACGGTCATCGCTGAGCAGAAGCTGGATATTACGACGATGATAGCTTCGCCGATAGGACCGAGCAATAAATCGTACAACTGTTTTGCAGAACTTGAAACAGCAGGCAAATGTCTGGACTGGGCAAGAGGCAGTGTCGGAATAGAATCAAAGGACGATCCGTTTGATCTGATAAACGAGAGAATCAAGGATGTACCTGCAGGAAGTAACGGTGTAATGTTCACACCATGGCTTCACGGGAACAGAAATCCGTTCGAGGACCCTAATGCACGTGGAATGTTCTTCAACATGGGACTGGAAACAAGTGCGGAAGATATGATCCATGCAGTAATCGAAGGTGTATGTCTGCACCTCAGATGGCAGGCAGAAGCCATGTCGAAGCTGACACCGATATCTGATCCGGTAAGATTCGTCGGCGGCGGTGCACGTTCCGCTGTGACGTGTCAGATACTGGCTGATGTGCTCGGAAAGAAAGTAGAGACAGTGGACAGCCCTCATAATGTCGGATCTGTAGGGGCTGCAGCAGTAATTGCAACAGGTCTGGGTATATTTGAATATATCGAAGATATCAATGAAAGTATTCCTGCTACGGCTACATATTATCCAAGAAAAGAAAATACAGAAGTATATGACAAATTGTTCGGTATTTTCCAGAATTTATACAAAGCAAATAAAAAGAATTTCTTCAATCTTAATGCATAGGAATTGGACGAGTCACCGCCCGGTATAATTTACGGGTGGTGATTTTTTATGATTATTATATTGAAGCGGAAGAGGCTGGCAGTGCTGGGACTGATAATCCTGGCGCATATCATAGCTTTGGCTGCCTTTTTTTTCATCACACATGATAAAGCTGTATCGACATCAGGAGACGGAGGCTGGGGGCTCAGTTTTCAAAAGGCGGGGCAGCCGCCGGTCGCTAATGCAACAGCAGAGGAACTGGCACAGTACAACGCGTATTACAGAAAAGATACTGATGAAAAGATACTGTATCTGACTTTTGATGCAGGTTATGAGAACGGATACACTGAAAAGATACTTGATGTTCTGAAAAAGCAGGAAGTGCCTGCAGCATTTTTCCTTGTAGGAAACTATATAGAATCAGAGCCTGATATAGTAAAACGGATGGTTAAGGAAGGCCATATAGTAGGTAATCATACATACAGCCATCCTGATATGTCGATGATTTCATCTGAAGAAACATTCAGAGAAGAACTTGAAAAACTGGAAGCGATTTATACGGAAACTACAGGCAGGACAATGAAAAAATTCTACCGGCCGCCACAGGGCAGATACAGTGAAGAAAATCTTAAGATGGCTTGTGAAATGGGATATACAACTGTGTTCTGGTCGCTGGCCTATGTTGACTGGTATGAAAACCAGCAGCCGTCAAGGGATGAAGCCTTCAGGAAAATGATTCCGCGTGCTCATCCGGGAGCGGTTATACTGCTTCACAGCACTTCGAAAACAAATTCAGAAGTTCTGGATGAACTGATAAGTAAGTGGAAGGAAATGGGGTATAAATTCAGACCTCTGGATGACCTCCTGAAAACAGAAAAGGTACGGAAGTGATTCCGTACCTTGCATTTTAATATAGCGTATCAAATTCCACGCATTCATAAAAGCGTTCTTCGATTTCTTCAAATGTCTGGTTCTGCTTCGAAAGGATCCACATGATCTTAGTGATCACTGCTTCCAGTGTCATATCTTTGGCTTCCAGGATCTTGAACTGGCTCTTGAGCTTCTGACCGACTTCGTATACGCCGACGTTGCTGCCTTCGTATGTTACCTGAGTGGTCATGATAACGATCTTTTCTTCAGGCGGATACTGCTGCATCAGTTCGAACAGCTTTGCTTCCAGTGATTCAGGGATACCGCCTGACCCGAAGCTTTCTATGATGATACAGTCGTAGTAACTGAAGATTGCTTCCAGGATATAAGAGCTGATGCCCGGAGTCAGTTTGAGCAGGAAGACTTTTTCATCCAGTGTGTCATGGAATTTTACTGTTTTCAGTGATTTGTTTTCCTTTACATAGCGGATGATCCTGCCGTCATGCATCTGTGCCAGATATGGATAGTTGATGCTTTCAAAAGCGGCAAAACTCTTTGTTTTAGTTTTTTTAGCTCTTGTTCCATGAATTACCTTGCCGTCGAATACGATGGAAACGCCGCAGGAATCGGGATCTGCAGCATACAGGATGCTGTCTCTGAGATTTGCCTTTGCATCAGTGATCTCTGAACCGATAGGTTTCTGTGCGCCTGTCAGTACAACAGGTTTTGGAGAATCCTGGATCAGATAGGAGAGTGCGGCTGCAGTATAGGCCAGCGTGTCAGTACCGTGCGCGATCACAAATCCGTCATAGAGACTGTAATTTTCTTTTATAGCTTCTGCCATCATCAGCCAGTGCTGCGGTGTGACATTAGTGCTGTCCAGATTACAAACTGCTTTCGTTGTCAGTTCAAAATCATCGCCGATTTCCGGCAGAAATGACAGCAGCTCTTCAGAAGACAGAGCGGGGATAAGTCCGTGTGGTGTTTTTACGGAAGCAATTGTTCCTCCGGTAGTTATAATCAGTAACTTTTTCATAGTGTTTCCTTTAAAGGTGTTTATTGAAATGTTTGTAAAGAAGGTCTTTCGTCTTTATGAAATCGCCTTCGGCAACTGCATCACGTATTTCTTCGTGCTGGCGCAGATTTTCTTCGCGGTTGTAGTCGGCTCTGCTGTGCTGAAGTCTTACGATAGGATAGAACAGTGAAGTCAGATTATCATAGCTCTGGAGGACACGTTCATTTCCTGTAGCAACAGCAAAAGTCCTGTCAAACGCGTTGGATTTATCAACGTAATCAGTGAAATTCTTTTCTTCGAATGCCTTTCGCTGTTCAGCGAGAGCCTCGTCCATAAGCTGCAGCAGTTTATCGGTAGTATTCTGTTCGTAGCAGAGAGTGTACGCACCGAAAGCTGTTACAAAGAATGAAATAGCGCATTCTGCGAATTCCTTTTCATCCAGCGAAATTACCTGAGTCTTAGTGCTCATAGTTGTTTTTACAAGACCTTCCACTTCAAGACGGGAAAGTGCTTCTCTTATCGGAGTATTGCTGACGCCCAGCTCTTTGCTGAGGGCAGTGATGTTGATAGTATCACCGAAGTCATACTCCTGATCATATATTTTCTTTTTAATGATCTGGTAAACCTGATCTTTAATACTTGTTTTAGTGATAGTTGTCATATCGAATTCCTCCGTATTTGAATATTATACACTATATTCATTCAACAATCAAAACAATTCCGCCGGGGGCAAGTTAATGTCCTCAGATGTCTTGTTATTTTACGAAATTATAATATAATATATATTAGGTATTTATGCAAAGTAGGAATATATGCGTAAAGTGTTTGGCAGACGGGGAGTTGCTGCTGAAACGAAAAGCGGAAAGCTGCTTGCGATATATGTTCCGCACCCGTTGCAAAGGAGAAAAAATGGATATTAAGAAAATTGAAGAAGGCGTACGTCTGATCCTTGAAGGAATAGGCGAAGATCCGGAAAGGGAGGGTCTGCTGGAAACACCTCAGAGATTTGCACGCATGTGCGAGCAGGTTTACGGAGGATTGACTCAGAATGCAGGCGAGCACCTGCAGAAGCAGTTCAATGTTGAAAATAACAACATGGTTCTGGAAAAAGACATCACATTCTATTCTACATGCGAGCATCACCTGATGCCTTTCTATGGAAAGGCTCATGTGGCATATATCCCAGACGGAAAAGTAGCAGGTCTGTCAAAACTGGCAAGAACCGTTGAGGTTTATGCAAGAAGACCGCAGATCCAGGAGCAGATGACGGCGCAGATCGCGGATGCGATGATGGAACACCTGAACGCAAAAGGCGTTATGGTGATGATCGAGGCTGAACATATGTGCATGACTATGCGAGGTGTTCAGAAACCGGGAACAAAAACCGTAACAACAATGGTACGCGGAGTATTTGAAGAAGATTATTCGTTACAGCAGACATTTTTACAGATGGTGAAATAAATGGAACGAGTTAATAAATTATACAACCTGCCTGAATATCAGGAAGCACAGAATATCATAGACGAACACGAGGCTGACAGAGTATTCTGCAGACATGATCTGCAGCATTCCCTCGACGTGGCAAGACTTATGCATATCTACAGCATGGAATCCGGTGCAAATCTGGATAAAGAGCTGATTTATGCTTCGGCGCTGATGCATGATATAGGAAGAGCACTGCAGTATACAGATGCTGTGCCGCATCATACAGCAGGGGCTGATATGGCGGAACAGTGGCTTCCAAAATGCGGTTTTACATTTGAAGAGACTGAAGATGTAGTTGAGGCAGTAAGAGACCACAGACAGATCTATCAGGACGGTGCGTCTCTTAAATCTCTGCTGTATGCGGCAGACAAAGATTCCAGGCCATGTTTTGCATGTAAAGCAAGACATATGTGTAACTGGCCTGAAGAAAAGATGAATCTTGAAATCAAAGGACAGAAATAAGAGGAAAAAATGAAAATAGGGAACAGAGAGTTTGACATTAAAAATAAAACATACATAATGGGAATATTAAATGTGACTCCGGATTCCTTCTCGGACGGGGGCAGGTTCAACGAGTTGGACGCTGCTCTTTTTCATGCCGAGGAGATGATCCGTGAAGGCGCAGATATTATAGACATCGGGGGAGAGAGTACGCGCCCGGGATATACGGTAATCACAGAAGCTGAAGAGATTGAAAGAGTGGTGCCGGTAATAGAGAAGGTGACTGCAAATTTTGATATCCCGGTTTCGATCGATACGTATAAAAGTGCTGTAGCCGAGGCAGCTCTCAAAAGCGGCGCACATATGGTAAATGATATCTGGGGGTTGAAAAAGGATCCGGAAATGGCAGAGGTCATTGCCCGCAGAGGTGCGGCATGCTGCCTGATGCACAACCGCGAAATTGCTGATTACAGCGATTTTGTGGCAGATATGGTAAAAGACCTGGCTGAAAGCGTGAAAATTGCTGAAAAATCCGGAATTTCCCGGGAAAAGATAATGATTGATCCGGGCGTTGGTTTTGCCAAGTCATACGAGCAGAACCTCATGGCAATCGGTAACGTGGAAGCCCTCCATCAGCTGGGATTACCTGTGATGCTCGCGACTTCCAGAAAATCAGTTATCGGACTGGCACTGGATCTGCCGAAAGAGCAGAGAATGGAAGGCACTCTTGCGACGACCGTTATGGGTGTTATGAAAGGCTGCTCTTTTGTGCGTGTCCATGATGTCAAAGAAAACAAAAGAGCTATCCTGATGGCGGAAGCAATTTTAGGGAGATAATAAATGGATAAAATCATCATAGATAATCTGGAGATATTCGCTAATCACGGAGTATTTCCGGAGGAAAATGAAAACGGGCAGGTTTTCTATATATCGGCTGTTATGTATACTGAAACGAGAACAGCCGGAAAGACAGATGATCTGGAGGCTTCCATAGACTATGGAATGGTATGCCACATGATCACAGACTATGTTCAGGGTCATACTTTCAAGCTGATCGAAACAGTAGTGGAAGGACTTGCAGAGAAGATGCTGAAAGAAATCCCGCTTCTGAAAAAAGTAACGCTCAGACTGGACAAGCCGCAGGCGCCTGTGGGGCTTCCTTTTGAGAGCGTTGCTGTTGAAATCACACGCGGCTGGCATACGGCATATATCGCACTGGGATCCAATATGGGAGATAAAAAAGCATATCTTGATAGCGCTGTGAAGGCTCTTGAAACTGAGGACTGCAGGGTGGAAACCGTTTCTTCATACATAGAAACTGAGCCTTACGGATATGAGAATCAGGACAATTTTCTGAACGGATGTCTGAGACTGAAGACACTGCTCAGTCCGCAGGAACTGCTGGACAGACTTCATGAAATCGAAGCGGTAGCAGACCGAAAGCGCGAGATCCACTGGGGACCGCGTACGCTGGATCTGGATATCATACTGTATGATGATATTGTTATGGATACAGAAACTCTCCATATCCCTCATATCGATATGCACAGGCGTGACTTCGTGCTTGGGCCGATGGAGGAAATCGCACCGTGGGTAAGACATCCGGTGCTTATGAAAACAATCAGAGAACTCAGAGGTGAACTTGATGCATAAAATAAAACTGGTACCGGCATCACCGTTTTTTAACAGCTGTGACCTTACGGTATATGATGTAACAGAAGGAAAAGAAAAGAAACGCTGCAGGATAACTGCGGAATATGCGAAAGTGGACGTGGAAGCCATCAAAAGAGAAGGACATGATACGTTTGAAAAGGCCCTTATCTACTATAAAGAATGGATCTACGCAGTGGTAAGACATTATATAGCAGATGACTGGGAAGCGACTGAAGGTTATGATGAAATAATGCAGATCATTGCCGACCACATCAGGAAATATTATGAGGAGGCACAGGTATGATACAGGATATTGCACCTCATAAGCTGGATAATGCTTTTAGAAAAGCTGAGCCGCAGGCCGGCAATTATGTATTTACATTCCGCGGCACAAAACCGTTGTTTATTATGGGCGGCGATACTGTTAAACTTCCGACTTTTGAAGACCTTCCGGGAGGGTTTGAAAAGAATAAGGATAAAGCTGTTTATCTTTTTTCTATAGATGAAGAGCCGGTATTCCTGATCCTCGCAAGAGATTTTGCAGGCGATATAGCTTCTGATATGAAGTTTGACTTTCTGGAAAAGGTATATAATATCAAAGAAGGATGGGTGCCGATAGCTGCGTTCACGGCCAACCATTTAAATCACTGGTATGAAGAACATCATTTCTGCGGATGCTGCGGAAGTGTAACGGTCTTTTCGGATACAGAGAGAGCAAAGGTATGTCCTGAATGCGGGAATATCCAGTATCCGAGAATATCGCCTGTAATCATGGCGGCCATCACGGACGGAGAAAGACTGCTATGCACAAGATACACAGGCCGTTCCTACAAAGGCATCGCACTGATCGCAGGATTCGTTGAAATAGGCGAGACTCTGGAAGAGGCGATGCAGCGTGAAGTTATGGAAGAAGTAGGCCTGAATATCAAGGAAATCAAGTATTATGGAAGTCAGCCATGGGGACTGTCAGATTCAATTATTGCGGGCTTCTTCGCGTATCTTGATGGAAGCGATAAATTCAGACTGGATGAAACAGAGCTGGAAGATGCTGCATGGCTTACAAGAGAAGAACTTCCGCCGCTCGTTGACAATGTCAGCATAACAGCGGCTATGATAGAGGATTTCAGATTAGGAAAATTTTAGGAGGAAACATAAATGACAAAAGTGGATATTATCTCCGGTTTTTTAGGTGCCGGAAAGACAACATTTATAAAAGAGTTGATCAGCAAAGTATTCGTTGATGAACAGATCGTTCTGATTGAAAATGAATTCGGTGAAATTGGCATCGACAGCAGATTTATGCAGAATGCAGGCATTGAAGTTACAGAAATGAACTCAGGATGCATCTGCTGCACACTGGTAGGAGACTTTGCAAAATCTCTGAAACAGGTCGTAGAGACTTATGCTCCTGACAGAATCATAATAGAACCTTCAGGTGTAGGCAAACTGTCTGAAGTCGCTGCAGCTGTTGAAGAAGTAAAAGAGGAAGCAGGCATTGAAGTAAGCAGCAAGATTACGGTTGTTGACGGTAAAAAAGCTAAAATGTATATGAAGAATTTCGGTGAATTCTTTGAAAACCAGGTCGAACATGCTACAACGATCGTTATCAGCAGAACGCAGATGATGAAGGAAGATGAACTGGCGAATTGTCTGGACCTGTTGAAAGAACATAATGAAAAAGCAACTATTATTACTACTGAATGGAATAAACTGGACGGTGCGATGATCAGAGATGCTATCGATCACGACCGGGACCTGGCTGCAGAGCTGATGCATGAACATGAACATGAGCATCACCATCACCATCATCACCACGAAGAAGAATGCTGCTGTGAACATGGATATCACCATGGTGACGAAGGATGCCGCGAACACCATCACCATGACCACGATGAGCACTGCGAGTGCGGATGCCACGATCACGATCATCACCATCACCACCATGATCACGACTGCGGATGCGGACACGATCATGATGCTGATGAGGTATTTACTAGCTGGGGCATCCAGACTATCCGCAAATTCAACAGAGCAGAGCTGGAAGATGTGCTGAAAATGCTCAGCATGACCGAAGAATTCGGTACAGTTCTCAGAGCAAAAGGTATTGTTGAAGGCGTTGACGGACAGTGGATGGAATTCGATATGGTTCCTGAAGAAATGGAAATCAGAAACTGCGGACCTGACTACACAGGACGCATCTGTGTTATCGGTACAGAACTGAAAGAGGAAGACCTTACAAAGGTGTTCGGCAAATAGGAGAAAGAATATGGAAAGACCGGTTTATTTATTTACGGGTTTATTAGAAAGCGGAAAAACCACACTGGTTCATGAGGTCGCGGGTGAAGAAGATTTTCTGGAGCCGGGAACTACTGTACTGATTCAGTGTGAAGAAGGGGAAACTGCTTATGATCAGGCTTTCCTGGAAGAATATGATATCGTACTGATGGAAATCGAAGAACAGGAGCAGCTCAATGAGCTATTCTGGAGAAGGATCGAACGCGATTATGATCCTGCGCAGATCCTTGTTGAATATA
>JAGBGL010000059.1 GCA_017936025.1 Bacillota bacterium
GCGAAAAATCTGTCGAAACTCTGTGTGAAGAAGCAGCTTCTGCGGGTATAAAAGCAGTGCCTGTTTCAGGAGATCCGGAAGGGCTTCTGCTTTATTACAACCAGATTCCTATGGAAGAAATACCGGAAGCTGTCGAAAAATTGCTGAACAACTGGTACAATTAAGTATCTGCTATTCACACTCCTGCAGATAAAATGTTAAAATAAATAAAAAGGAGGTAAATGTCATGTATATATTACCTGATGTTTTTTACGACATAAATATTACTTCTACGGCGACAAGGCTGATACTTGCGGTTATCATCGGAGGGCTGATCGGCCTGGAACGAGGAGCGAGCAATCACGCCGCAGGCTTCCGTACCCATATCCTCGTATGCGTAGGCTCCGCACTTGTAATGCTTACTAATGAATACATCTGCTATCTTTACGGTGCCGGAGATCCTGCCAGACTGGGCGCACAGGTAATTACCGGCGTAGGTTTCCTCGGTGCAGGCACGATTATGATGACTGGACGCAATAAAATAAAAGGGCTGACAACCGCAGCCGGTCTCTGGGCCAGCGCATGTCTCGGACTTGCTATCGGTATCGGATACTACAGCGGCGCACTCATTGCCGCAGGACTGGTGCTGCTTTCACTGGCACTGCTGCCAAAGGTCGAGGATTTCTTCTATAAAATGACAAAGTCCATGGATCTGTACATTGAAATCGAATCCGTAGAACAGTTCAAGTTTTTTGTCAAGCATCTGCGTTCTCTTGAAACAAAGCATTTCAAAACTGAAATCATAAACGAAGGTTCCGGCCTTCCCGGAGCGATATGCTTCCAGCTTGACATGAAGCTTGGAAAGGGACAGAATTACGAAGAAATATTAGATGATATAAAAGCCTTCGACGGTATATGGCTCGTCGAAGAGATGTAAAACGAATAATCCTTTCTTTTTTGCAAATAATATCAAGAAAAAGGAAGGATTTTTTTATGAGTAAAAATGACAAAGATGAACTGATCTGTATCTGTAATTCAGTTTCATACCGCAGAATCGAGGAGGCAGTGGAACAGGGTGCCAAGAATTACGAAGATATTCTTGAAATGACAGGTGCCGGAGGTGTATGCGGAGGATGTATCGAGAGAGTGGATGACATTCTCCGCAGCCTTGTGGTCCAGTGATTGCAGCACCCTATATACAGATGATCTGAAACAGCAAAAAGAACTGCCGGAGCATATACGTCTCCTGCAGTTCTTTTTTATGGTTTGAATTATATCAGTTGTTTTTATTTGTAGTGCAGTAAGTGATGTGCTGCTTTACCTGTCAGCAGGTTCTTGTAAAGAGCTTCTGTTACAGGGTTGTCTGCGGACATTCTTACGCCGGACATTCTGTCAGCCTCGTAGATACCGGCAGAACGTTCTTCTTTTGCTCTTCCGATTACGAATGGCTGTCCGCCGCCTGCGATGCATCCGCCTTCGCAAGCCATTACTTCTACGAAGTCATAGTGAACCTCTCCCGCCTGGATCGCCTTGATCAGGTTTTCTGTGTTCTTCAGGCCGGATACGATAGCCACGGACAGAATATTTTCACCCGCTTCGTCCAGAGGGATCTTGACTTCTTTCAATCCTTCAAATCCTCTTACGCCTGCGAATGCAATGTCAGCGATCTGGTTTCTGTCACCGATAACGTATCTGATAGCAGCTTCTGTTACACCGCCTGTTACACCGAAGATCACACCGGCACCGGAAGCGATACCGTAAGGCATTTCAACTGCTTCAGGCAGAACGTCTTCAAATCTCAGACCTGCAGATCTGATCATGTCAGCCAGTTCCACTGTAGTGATGGAATGGTTTGTTGCCTGTTCTCCATCCAGCATCTGGTCTTCTCTGTGGATTTCGAATTTTTTAGCTGTGCATGGCATTACTGCTACAACCTTAGTTTTCTTAGCTTTCTTGTTGCCTTCGTTATCTCTTGCATCTTTAGCTTTGATTACGGAAGACATCATTCCCATTGGAGATTTACAGCTGGAGATGTAAGGCACCAGTTCAGGGTGGTTATCTTCAGCATATTTCATCCATGCCGGGCAGCAGGATGTAAACAGAGGCATTTCTGTATTTCCGCTCTTGATTTTAGCCAGCAGTTCGTTAGCTTCTTCGATTACAGTCAGGTCTGCCGCTGTGGAAGTATCGTAAACTTCATCGAAGCCCAGTCTCTTCATTGCGCCGACGATCTTGCCCATTACGTTAGTTCCTTTTGGCAGGTCGAATTCATCACCTAAAGCAACTCTTACAGCAGGAGCGATCTGTGCTACTACTTTCACTTCAGGATCATAGATATCCTTCCATACTTCGTCTACGTTGCTCTTGATTACCAGTGCACCTGTAGGGCAGATTGCAGCACACTGACCGCAGTTTACGCAGTTAGTTTCAGCCAGAGGCATATCGAATGCAGTAGTTACCTCAACATTGGATCCTCTGTACGCGAAATCGATAGCGCCTACATTCTGGATTTCAGAACACATACGTACGCAGTCACCGCAGATGATACATTTATTAGGGCTTCTTACGATGGAATAAGATGAATTATCTCTTTCCGCCTTTTCATCACCGATGGAGTAATTTTCAAATCGGATGTCTTTCAGTCCGAATTTCATTGCCATAGTCTGCAGTTCACAGTCAAAGTTCTTTTCGCATGTAGTACATTCTCTGCAGTGGTCAGCCAGCATCAGTTCCAGAACCATTTTTCTGTATTTCTGGAGTCTTGGTGTGTTAGTTTTGATTTCCATACCTGCTTTAGGAGGTGTGGAACAGGAAGCCATGATTTCTCCGCGGTTTCCTTCAACTACGCACATTCTGCATGCACCGTATGTAGACAGGTTGGAATGATAGCACAGTGTCGGCATATCGATTCCAGCTTTTCTGATAACGTCTAAAATATTCTTTTCACCTTCAATGGCAACCGGACGGCCATCGATGATCATACTTTTTCTCTTATTCATAGTATTCATTATGACTAGTCCTCCTTAATCGCCTTGAATGGACAGGAATCCAGACAAGCTCCGCACTTGATACATTTATCCTGGTTGATCACGAAAGGCTCCTTAACTTTGCCTTCGATAGCTCCAACAGGGCAGATTCTTGCACACTTGCTGCATCCTTTGCACAGCTCAGGATCGATAACAATCTGCTTCAGTGCCTGACAAGTCTTAGTTCTGCATTTCTTATCTACAATATGTTCAACATATTCATCTCTGAAGTATTTCAGAGTAGAAACTACAGGGTTAGCTGCTGTTTTACCCAGACCGCACAGCGCAGTGTTAGTGATAGTATCTGCCAGTTCTTCCAGCATATCCAGATCAGACAGTTCACCTTTGCCTGCAACGATTCTTTCCAGGATTTCCAGCATTCTTCTAGTGCCTTCACGGCATGGTACACATTTACCGCAGGATTCGTTCTGAGTAAAGTTCATGAAGAATCTTGCTACTTCTACCATACATGTATCTTCATCCATTACTACCAGACCGCCGGATCCGATCATAGCGCCTACTTTCTTCAGAGAGTCGAAGTCCAGAGGCAGATCCATATGTTCTTCTGTCAGACATGCCCCGGAAGGACCACCGATCTGTACAGCTTTGAATTTCTTACCGTTTCTTACGCCGCCGCCTACATCATAGATGATTTCTCTCAGCGTAGTTCCCATCGGTACTTCGATCAGACCAGTGTTTTCGATGTTACCAGTCAGTGCGAAAGCTTTTGTTCCAGGGGATTTTTCAGGACCGATGCCTTTGTACCAGTCAGAGCCTTTTTCGATGATGATAGGAACGTTAGCGAATGTTTCTACGTTGTTCAGCAGAGTAGGTTTTGCCCACAGACCCTGTTCTACAGTTCTAGGAGGTTTAACTCTAGGCATACCTCTTTCACCTTCGATAGAAGTTGTCAGAGCAGAACCTTCACCGCATACGAATGCTCCTGCGCCTTTAACGATAAAGATGTCGAAGCTGAAGTCTGTTCCCAGAATATTTTCACCCAGCAGACCATATTTTCTGCAGTCTTTGATAGCTTTGTCCAGTCTCTGTACAGCCAGAGGATACTCAGCTCTTACATAGATATAACCTTCGCAGCAGCCTGTTGCCGCACCTGCGATCATCATACCTTCCAGCATTTTATGAGGGTCACCTTCCATGATGGAACGGTCCATGAACGCACCAGGGTCACCTTCGTCACCGTTACATACAACGTATTTGATCGGGGATTTCTGTGCCTTTACCTGAGTCCATTTACGTCCTGCAGGGAAGCCGCCGCCCCCTCTTCCTCTCAGATTGGAGTCAGAGATAGTTTTTACTACTTCATCAGCAGAAACATCGAACAGTACTTTTTCCAGAGAAGAGTATCCGCCGTATGCGATATATTCTTCGATGGATTCAGCATCGATCTGTCCGCAGTCTTCCAGTACAGTTCTGTTCTGGTTCTTGTAGAACGGAATTTCTTCCTGTACAGGATATGTAATTCCATCTCTTGCAAAAATCAGTCTTTCGATGATTTCGTCGCCTACGATGGATTTTTCTACGATTTCTTCGCAGTCTTCCGGTTTAACTTTGATGTATAACAGTTTTGCCGGCTCGATTCTCAGCAGTGGTCCCATTTCACAGAAACCGTGACATCCGGATTTTTTCAGTCCGATCGGGTGTTCATGAGTATCTTCTGTATCGATCAGTACCTGGCAGTCCAGACC
>JAGBGL010000060.1 GCA_017936025.1 Bacillota bacterium
ATCTGATCCAGAACGGCAAGATCCTGGCAGGGCCGGTATATGCGGCAGATATGGCTTCCAAGAGAAATAACGGTTACTTTAATACAGCAACTAAAAAAGGTATAACTCTTGAAGATGGAAGCACTATTGACATTGCAAAGGATCTGAATGTTGGAAGCACAGTAATAAACATGAACCTTACGGAACTGATTGTGGATAACGATGTAGTTGCAAAACGCGGCACGTCCGGACTGATCCCATTCGAAAGTAACGGTAAGACTTATTACTTTAATGAAAACTATATCAGAATGAATGACAGCCTGATTTCTGCTTACTCCAAAGAGGGAATGAACGTATCTCTGGTAGTGATTTCATGGGCGAAGACATGTACCGGTGACTATCCGTCATCACTGCTGTATCTGCCTGCGAAAGATCAGAGACAGACAATGGGCTTTAATACTGCAAATGATAAAGGTGCAGGATACTGGACAGCTGCAATGGAATTCCTGGCTGACCGTTATTCCAGATCTGCAGATCAGGGTCTTGTACAGCAGTATATAATCGGTAACGAAGTAGACTATGTATACGACTGGTATCTGATGCAGCCTTTGCAGGATTCCAAAGGGAATTACCAGAAAGTTGAATTCAACAAGTTCATGGAAGAATATGCGAGAACAGTGCGTCTTGCAAATCAGGCAGTAAAGAAATATAACTCAGGAGCAAAAGTATGCGTATCTATCACGCACAACTGGGCGGAAGACAGCCAGAGCAGCTATGGTCTGGCAAGCTACGGTAATAAGAACATAAGATATAACTCTTATGCTCCGAAATCCATGCTGGACTGGATGGTCAAATATGAAGGTGCCCGCGGCGACTATAACTGGGGTATCGCATCTCACCCATATCCTATCGGAACAACATCTTCTGTTCCTACAAAAACAGATTTGAATCCTAAACTGATGGGAAGCACAGCAAAACCTGTAACAGGCAACTGGAAGACTACGCCTTGGGTTACTTTTGCAAATATGGAAGTATACCAGCTGTATCTGCAGCAGCCGGTTAATATGTACAACGGAACTGAACTGCGTACAGTTTCTATTACAGAAACAAGTATTTGTTCTTCTGCAGAAGGAACAGCTGCAGCGATTGAAAAATCTGAAGCGGAACAGGCCGGTTCCATTGCGCAGATTTATTATAGAGCTGCAAATATTGATTGTATCAACACAATAGATTACTTCCAGCCTACTGATCAGGACCGTTATAAACTGGGCCTGATGAGACAGGACGGCACAAAAAAACCTGCATATGCAGGATGGAAGTATGTAGATACAGATAAAACGTATGATTACACTAACATGTTCCTTAAATACCTGGACCCAAATGCGATATCATATAAACAGCTGATGCCTCTTACTAAATCAGAGTTCAACTGGAATACTGAATGGAGCGAAAGTAACGTTCAGGTGCGTAAAGTTTCAACAGGAACTGAAAGTGTACAGCGTATTTACGGAGCAGGCAGATTTGAAACAGCCTTTATGGCAGCTGACCAGCTGAAGAAAAATCAGGGCGTAAGCAAGTTCGAAAATATCATTGTTGCGAATGGTATGAACTTTGCGGACGCACTCGCAGGCAGCTATCTGGCAAAAGTGAAGAATGCGCCAATCGTTCTGGTAAACGGAGCGGCTCCTTCTAACCAGACAGAAGTTGCTAATTACATTAATGCTAATGTAAATGCAGGCGGTACAGTATATGTATTAGGCGGACCGGTTGCCATTCCGGATGCCTTTATGGCAAAAGTGAATGTAAAGAATAAAGTCAGACTGGGCGGAACAGACAGATTTGATACAAATCTCAAGATCCTGCAGGCTGCCGGCGTTTCCGGCAATGAAGTTATGGTCTGCACAGGTATGAACTTTGCAGACAGTTTATCTGCTTCTGCATGCGGAAGACCTATTTTACTGGTAAATCATGCACAGCCTCTGAGTGCCGGACAGAAGCAATATCTTTCCAGCGTTAAAGGCAGCAAATTCTATATTATCGGCGGAATTTCAGCTGTTAATAATAAAATGGCGGATACAATCAAAGCGTATGGTTCTGTAGAACGTATTGGCGGGGCTAACAGATATGCTACTTCCACAATGATCGCAGACAAGTTCTTTGATAATCCGCAGTATGCAGTTCTTGCATACGGACTGAACTTCCCCGATGGACTGTCCGGAGGGCCACTGGCAATGAGTCTTGATGCACCTCTGGTGCTGACAGCTACAGGCAGCGAAACAACAGCTGCATATTACACTAAAGGTGAAGGTATCTACTCCGGAGTAGTCCTGGGTGGACCTGGACTGATCTCGGATGGTGCAGTAAACACTATCTTCGGATCAGGGGCAAGACGTTAATTCTAAATAACTGAAAGGACAAGTTATGAGGCATAAAAAAATATTAAGCAAAATATTAGTTTTTGCTTTAATCGTGACAACATGCATTACTTACATGCCTTCCATGACTTTTGTAACAGAAACAGCGGCAGGAGCTCCGGCAGCGGAAGCTCCTGTATCTGATGCGGCAAATCCAGAAGCAGAGGATGCACAGGTATCACAGCCTGAATCGCCTGCAGCTGAAGCGTCAGATGATGTTAAGCTGAATACTGCTGATGCGAATGCACCGGTAGGGATGACTGCAAAAGTAGGTAAAAGTGAAATCACAGTTACTATCAACAAAGTTGGTACAAGCGGAACAGCACAGCTTTACCGCTATGGTGCAAACGAATACAACACTTCTGACAGCATGCGCGGTCTCAGTAAAGATGTATTAGCTCAGGGCGAATACATCGCAGACTATACTTGCGGCAGCTCTCAGGATATCGTGTTTAACCGTTATCTGAATGATGGAAGTGACAACCTGTATTCTAAGTATTACCTGGTCCAGAACGGCAAGATTCTGGTGGGTCCTGTATATGCAACTCAGATTGATTCATTAAGAAGCAACGGTCGTTTTGAAGGAAGTAAAAAAGGCCTGACAAACGAAGAAGACTTCGAGTCAGTTGAGATGGCAAAGGAAATGGGTGCGGGCAATACAGTTGTTAACATCAATATCAATGAACTGATTCTCGCAAATGAAGACGAAAACGGAAATAAGATAGACCACAGCAGAAATCCGAATGCTATCGAATTTGAAAGTAACGGAGAAATGTTCTATTTCAATGCGGATTATGTAAGATCCCGTGATGCGTTTATTTCCGCTTACTCAAAAGCAGGCATCAACGTTTCTCTGGTAATCATCTCATGGATGAAGACATATCAGGGATCCGGCTCCCCAAGTGCACTGCTGTATATGCCATACAGTGAAAACAGACACACAATGGCATTCAATACTTCTACAGACAGAGGTGTTGATTACTGGGTAGCAGCAATGGAATTCCTGGCAAACCGTTATTCCAAATCTGCAAAACAGGGTCTGGCACAGCAGTTCGTTATCGGTAACGAAATCGACTATACATACGACTGGTCCCTGATCGAACCGTTAAAGAAAAACGGAAAATACAACCGTACTCCAGTGGACACATTCATGGAAGAGTACTCCAGAGGTCTGCGTCTGGCAAACCTGGCTGTAAAGAAATATAACTCTGAAGCTAAAGTATGTATTTCTCTTACACATAACTGGGCAGAAAATTGTCTCGCAAGTTATGGCTATGGAAAAAATGATACTAGTCAGATCAGATATAACTCTTATGCCCCTAAAGAACTGCTGGATTGGCTGGTTAAATATGAAGGCGCCCGCGGTGACTATGACTGGGGTATTGCAGCACATCCATATCCTATCGGAACAACTTCCAGTAATCCTGTTGTGACTGACCCGGACCCATCAAAACTGGGATCTGCAGCTCACGGTGTAACAGGTGACTGGAAAACATCCCCATGGGTAACAGTAGCAAACCTGGAAGTTTACCAGATGTATCTGCAGCAGCCTGAAAATATGTACAACGGTGAAGAAATCCGTAAGGTATATCTGACAGAAACAAGTATCTGTAACCTTGACAGAAACAAGAACAGTGCAGCAGCTGTTGAAAAATCTCAGAACGAAGCTGCAGCAAGTATTGCGATGACATATTACAGAGCGGCAAACCTTGAATGTATCGATTCTATTGACTACTTCCAGCTTCATGACCAGGAAGGTGAAATCAGTAACAAGCTGGGTCTGCTGGAAACAAGCGGCAGAAAGAAACCTGCATATAACGTTTGGAAATATATCGATACAAACAAATCTTTCACATACGCTAACAAGTATCTGAAATACATTGCTCCAAACGCAACATCATATAAAGACCTGATGCAGACAGTTACAACAAAAGAAACATTCAACTGGGATGCATACTGGAATGAAGAGAACATCATGGTACGTGATCTGGGATCAACCGAAGTACAGCGTTCTCTGGTAACAAACAAAGAAACTTATAGTGCAGATGAACAGATCCTGACTACAGCTGTTGGTTACGAAAGTGACGTGGTCGGACTGTATAAAGCAACTGATGACGTTTCCAAAGTGGATCCTATTTATTCCTACACAATCGGAAGCGGAAGCGGAACAATCAGTACAAAATCCGGAGGAACTTACGATCTGCTGGCATACGGTACGATTTCCTCAAGCCGTTCAGCTGATGCACAGCTCAAAGCCGGAGATTACAAAGTAGTGCTGAAACACGGAGATACTGATGAATATTCAGCTCCTGCACCGGTTTCTATTAAGATCAATGGAGATTATTCCATCGGTGGAACATCTACCTCCCTGAAGACAGATAAGAAAACTTATAACATGGGTGAAGCCGTTGTTGTAAGTGCGACAGGAGGAACTTCCACTGCATGGGTAGGCCTGTATAAAAAAGGTGACAAGTACGGCCCTGGAGAAGTTACATCTATCTACTGGTACTATATAAATGATACTGCAAACGGTATCATTCCTGGAAAACCTACGGTTCTTCAGAATACAACTCATAATGGCGACAGCAGTAATCCGGCTGCGAAGCTGGCTGCAGGAGATTATGTCGTATATCTGTTCCAGGATAGCGGATACACTTCAATCAAATCTGTTGAGTTTACAGTTGAAGGAAGTGCCAATATCGAACCGCTGCTGTCTGTTGACTACAAATTAGACAACGATAAAGATGGCTTTGCAAATGGTGTTGTAACAGTTAAAAAGAATGCTGCTAATGAAGATGCTACAGACTGTATAATGTACTGGGCTGATGCTGACGGCAACAAGCTGGAGGGATACACTGCTTTAGCCAAATTCAAACTCAAAGGCAGCGTTACTAACTTTGAAATGTATGATTACACAATCATACCTGAAGGTGCAAAAACTCTGATTGCATATGCTACAGACGGAGTTACTCTTTCTGAATCATATGTATCTGTGAAACTGCCTGAAGGATGTAACTATACTTTAGAAGACGACTATCTGGCAGAATTCCAGATCATCAGTGACGTACATGTTACAAGAGACCAGGATCAGAAGGGTGAAGTTAAAATTTCCAACCAGCACTTCTCTCAGATGCTGGAAGACGTTAAACTGAACAGCCCTGAAAGTATTGGTATCTTTATCAATGGGGACATCGCAAACTCCGGTAAAGAAGCTGAATACAAAAAAGTATTTGAACTGTATAACAGAGCGAAATACTCCGGAAACGGAGACCTGCCGGGACTGCATATCTCTATCGGTAACCACGACTGGATGGCAGGAAACCCTAACAAACAGTTCCAGAAATATGCTCAGATCCTCAATGGAGATATGGAGCAGCAGCCTGAAAAAGTATATTATCATGAAACTGTAGCAGGCTACGATTTCATTTATCTGGGCGGCGAAGCTGCCGGTCTGGGTGCGGCATTATCCGATGAACAGCTGGAATGGTTTGACGAAACAATGGCTGAAATCACAGCAAAAGATCCTAACAAACCAGTATTCGTATTACTGCATCAGGGTGTGTACAATACTGTTGCAGGAACTCTGCCAGGACAGGGTTGGGACGGCGTTCCAAGAGAAGCTGCACTGAAGAAAGTCCTGAAGAAATACGGACAGATCATCATGGTGAGTGGACATTCCCACTGGGAACTGAATTCAGAATCCAACATGTACCCTGGTGATGAAGATATGTCTGTAGCTCTGAATACGGCTTCTGTAGGATATCTGTGGACAAGCTACAATATTGACGGTGGCGAATTCCAGGATGGTTCTAACGGATATTATGTAAGAGTATACGATGATAAAGTAGTATTCATGGGAAGAGAATTCGAAACTTCTGAATGGGTATCCTCTGCACAGATTGTTGTACAGAAAAATGGAATCACTACATCCAAAGATGAATACACTATCGCAGCAGATGCGAAGGCTCTGAACCTGGATGCAAAAGCAGCAAACGGAGCTGAAATCGACTATACTTCTACAAATAGAAATGTTGCTACAGTAACTGCAGACGGTACAGTAATTCCTAAGAAAGCAGGAACTACAGAAATCGTAATGACCGCTCTTGGAGATGAGACAACTGTAGTAAACAGAAAGAGAGTAACAGTAAATGTTACAGACGGTGCTGTTGAGCGTTTCTACGGAAGCAACCGTTACGCAACAGCATATAAAACTGCAGATGCACTGAAAGAAGAGCTGGGTGTTGAAAAGTTCGACAGTGTAATCATTGCAAGTGGAACTAACTTTGCGGACGCACTGGCAGGAAGCTATCTGGCAGCCAAAGAGGAAGCTCCTATCCTGCTGGCAGGAGCGGCTGACAGCGATATCAAAGAACTGCAGAACTACATTAAAGCGAACCTGAAGAAAGACGGTACTGTATATCTGCTGGGAGGTCCTAAGGCTGTAGATAATAAAGTGGCAAATGGACTGACAAACTGTACAGTTCAGAGAATTGCTGGTTCTGACAGATATGCAACTAACCTGGAAATTCTGAAAAAGGCTGGCGTGAAAAAAGAAGATGTTTTGGTATGTACAGGAATGAACTTTGCGGACAGCTTATCTGCATCCGCTTCTGAAAGACCTATCCTGCTTGTAGGAAGCAGTCTGAATGCAGAGCAGAACGCTTATCTGAAAACTCTGTCAGGTAATAAATACTATGTTATTGGCGGTGAAAAAGCTGTAGTTCCTGCTGTAGAAAAGCAGTTAAAGGTATATGGTGATGTTGAAAGACTGGCAGGTCAATCCAGATATGAAACATCTGTATTGGTTGCAAAAGAATTCTTTAAGGATCCTGATTGTGCAGTTCTGGCATATGGCATGAACTTCCCTGATGGTCTGTGTGGAGGCCCTCTGGCTGTAAGCATGGAAGGGCCGCTGATCCTGACAGCAACAGGTTCAGAAAGCGAAGCTGTTAAATATGCGAAGGAAGAAGGAATCAAGTCCGGAACCGTACTGGGCGGAACAGGATTGATTTCCGACAAAGCTGTTAAGGCTATCTTCCAGATGGACGATGCAACACATATCGTAGTAAGATAATAGACATATAAAAAAGAGGGGTATTTGCACAGAGTGGTGGGAACCATTCTCAATGTGGTGGGCTGACATGGTGGGCTGACCACAAAAACCTTGCACAAAGTGGTGGGCTAGAATGGTGGTCCAGCTTGGTGGGATGACATGGTGGATTCCATGCAGCAT
>JAGBGL010000061.1 GCA_017936025.1 Bacillota bacterium
CTGCCTTTATGATGCATCCAGGCTTGAGAATATCCGTATTTTTTTCTCTGCGAATCATTCGGACTGTGCTGGCCCGCATAGAACTTCGCACCTGCAATAAATTCTGTCGGGGAATACTTTGACAGATCGTGCAGAAGTCCCTGCCAGAAGATCCCTGCCTTTGCGCAGTGGATTATAACTCTGTGTCTGTGTTTTGTGATTGTATTAAAATGCTTTATTGGATGTGCCATATTACCTTTCCCTTGTGTCTGATTTACACAAATCGCTCAATTGCGATGAATGTTCTATCCTTCCGTGTCCTGCCTCCGACTTCTCTCAGGTAGGCTTTGCCTTTTCCTCTGAGCACCAGCTTTGCGCCTTCATCGACCTGCATATCCGGCTTTTCGGATTGTATGCTGTTTACAAAAACCAGTCCCGAACGGATCGCTTCTGCCGCCTTACCTCTGGACAGTGAGAATGCAGAAGCAATTACATTGTCCAGCCTCAGAGAAGCAACTGTATCCTTTACCATTACACTGCGATGCTCCGGTACATGAAGTTCTTCCAGCGAAACGGCTTCCAGCTGGAGCGATGTTCTTCCAGCTTTGCTGTAATTCATAAGCAGGAATTCCTCTATATCTTCCAGGATAATAACGTCCGCACCGTTTTCTACGGTAAGGATATCTCCGATAACCTCTCTTTTCAGCCCCAGTCCTGTGAGCGACCCCAGATAATCCCTGTGCGTAAGCTTTCTGCCTCCCGGCGGCGTTTTTATTCTGATCACCGACAAAGGGCAGTCTGATTCGTCCGCATAATCCGGAAGAAACATTGCCACAGTTCTTTCCGCGTCTTCATAACCTCCCCAGAAAACACATCTTGTATCTGATGCATCTCTGCTAAGCTCACGCCACTGCTGCTCGATCAATGACCGCTGATGCAGATCCAGAAAGTTCGTATATGTAGTTCTGTACTGCTGACTGCTCTGATGAAATTTATCCTCAGCTGCAGCAAGCAGCATCTTATCGTCTTTTGTTATTTCCATCTGTTTATTCCTTTTCTGAAATTATTACTATTATATCACATCCACCCATGTTTTCTGCACACAAAAACCGGCGGGAATAATCCCGCCGGCAATATCTGCGATCTTTATTTCTTTAATTCAGGGAATTTTGCTTCCAGATAAGCAATTACGATATCTTTTATCTGTTCGTCTGTAAGAGTCGATGTATCGAGCATGAAATCATATTCTCTCATGTCATCCCATTTCTTGCCTGTATAAGTCTGATAGTATTTAGCTCTTTCTTTATCTTCTTTTTCGATATGCTTAGCGTCTTTTTCCAGTTCTACAGGCTTGCCCAGCACTTCTGCCAGACGTTTTGCTCTGGACTCAACACTTCCCTGGAGGAAAATACTTGTGTGATTTTCATAGTCTTTGAAAATCTGAGATCCGCAGCGGCCAATTACTACGCATGGTCCTTTTGCGACTGCTTCCTTCATTATATTTGTCTGCTCTTCATAAAGCTGTTTACTTGTCGGAACTACCCAGCTGTCACCAAGGTACGGAATCGTGCCCATAGCTGTATAAACCATTCCCATCCAGTATGGATCACCCTTTTCATCAAATTCATCCAGATCACCCAGCGCTGCATGCAGCTGCTTACCAGCGAGAACTACGAATTCTTTGTCTATGTACTGGAACCCGAAGTGTTCTGCGACAGCCTTGCCGAGGACTGCACCGCCTGCACCCAGCTGTCTTCCGATTGTAATTACATAATTCTTCATCATTTGCACGTCCTCCTTTGTCTTTCCTTGATTCAATTGTATCATTTTTCAGAATATTTTGCTATCGTTAAATTCTACAAAAAAATCCCGCCCCCGATTGGGGCAGGATACAAAAAACACTTTTTATGTTATTTTACCTTCGCTGTAAATATGCTCTTTCTTTCTGTCTGATACTTTCTGTTTACCAGATGAATCAGCAGTTCTTCAAAAGAAGCCACAATAGCAACTCCTGCTGTAAAGGCACACAGCGTTACATAACCCTGCATCAGCAGGAAATAAGGTATCAGAAATACCAGTGCGCCTGTAACTTTGTTGAGATATGTGTGAATCGCCGCCATCCTGTTATATCTGAGAAAGGCAACACCGTAAGCCACCAGTCTTATAGCCAGCGCAGCGCCTACCATATACCAGATCCACACCGGCATCTGTTCGATCAGAACGGGCATAAGTTTTATAAACATAACTGCATAAAACATGATATCCGAAACACTGTCCAGTCTCGCACCGAACTCACTGGAAGTTCCCATCTTTCTGGCGATCGTTCCGTCTATACCGTCACTCAGTCCGCATATAGTGTACACTATATAAAACGCCACAGAAAGCGGCGCTATAAATATCATTGCTATCGCCCCGAACAGACGCAGCGATGTCACTGCATTGGCAACATTAAGTACATCTTTTTTCTTTAAATCGCTCATATTTCAACCTGCTTTTTTAAATTACGGACAAGCCCGCTGTTTAATAATACCTTCTTGCGCAAAATATGTCAACTATGAGAAGAGCGGACCTGATAGTCCGCTCCAGTCATACATATTAAGTTATGCTTATGCCATACCCATTGTGAATCCGCATATGATATATAATATTACGGAAATTACACCGGCAATGATCGCATAAGGCAGAGTTGTCAGCATCAGGTTGTGAGCACGTACTTCGCATCCCTGAGAACAGAGGATAACGCCGTCACCGTACAGACAAGTATTGCTTCCCAGAGCTGTTCCGGAGAAGATTGCTGCTGCCGTCAGGATTGGGTCAACGCCCATAGCCTGAGCCAGAGGAATAACGATTGGTGTAATGATTACAGCCAGATCCCAGAAACATCCTGTTGCATATGCATAGATACCGCATACAAGGAATGTTACTGCAGGCAGCCAGCCGCCTTTCATAACAGGCAGAGTAACTTCGATTACGAAATCAGCCAGTCCCAGATCTGTATTTGCAGTAGATACTGCGAATGCCAGAGCAGTCAGGATAAATACAAATCCCATGCTCAGGATACCTTCATAAGAATATTCCATCAGTTCTTTGAAAGTAAATTTCTTCTGAACCATGTACATGATGATAGCAACGATCAGACCTGCCATTGTACCAACTACTACGTCGATACCCATCAGGATAGTTACCGCAATCATAACAATCAGAGGAACCAGGAAGTTCCAAGGCTGCGGTTTGTGACCTTCAGCTGCTGTATCTTCCTGCAGATCTTTAACAAAGATTGGCTCCAGACCTTCAGGCATGATGTTACCGGTTTCTTCAACACGTTTGTAAGCTTTTTTCAGAGGTCCGATTTTAGGGAAGATACCGATAGCCAGCAGGATAACGATGATTACCATGATCCATGCGTAGAATGCATATGGCAGACCCTGAATATAAGCGCCCAGACCTGTTCCGTTAGCTGTAATGCCCTGATCTTCCAGCAGGGATGCATAATAAACAGCCCATGAAGACATAGGGATCAGCAGGCAGACAGGTGCCGCCATACCGTTTACTGTCAGTGCCAGATGTTCTCTAGGGATAGCCAGTCTGTCAGTAACTTTCTTCATTGTAGTACCAACTGTCAGGTTGTTCAGATAGTCTTCCAGGAAGATGATGATACCCATGATAGAAGTAACAACCAGCGCCTGCCTCTTTGTCTTGACAAACTTAGTCAGCCAGTTTCCGAAATCAATTACCGCATTTGACTTTTCAAACAGCGCGATCAGGATTCCGAACAGTGCGATAAGAATACACAGCCACTGCATGGATTCATTGCTGAAGGAAGCACATATGTATCCGACAAATGTATTTGGCAGATCAATAAAGCTTGGTGTCAGAATGATGCATGCTACAGAAAGACCGCATAACATCGCAAATAAAGTTTTTCTTGTAGAAATTGCAATTACCAGAATAACTAATACAGGTAATACGCTAATAATTCCATAATGCTCCATTATTTTTCTCCTTTCATCTTTAATGTGCATTTATATCAGAAATGCTCCCGCATTTATGATTTCAGACTATGCCTCATAAACTATCCGTCCATCCATCATTGTCAGGACAGCTTCTCTTTCCAGCAGTTTCTCCGGAGCCTCATCGATAACGCGTCCGTTGATTACAGCAATATCTGCCAGTTTTCCTTCTTCCAGGCTGCCCAGCTTATCTTCGCAGCACAGCGCATATGCACCCATATATGTATACGCATATAAAGCCTGATATATATCGATAGAATCACTGACATCTGCACCGACAGGCGTTCCGTCCGGCATACATCTTGTAACAGAAGCATACAGAGTATAGAACGGGTTCACCTCTACGATAGGGAAGTCTGTGCTGAGTGCCACCTTTGCTCCTGCATCAATCATCGATTTCAGAGGCATGGATTTTCTCCATCTCTCTTCTCCGATTGCTTCCAGCATAAACTCTTCTGTAGACAGCAGGAGATGCGCAGGCTGTTTGCCCGCAAATACATCCAGTTCTGCAAATCTCGCAAAATCATCTTCATGAAGCATTTCAATATGCTCTACGGCGTTTCGGAGACCGTGTCTGCCATTTGCCTTTATGGAAGCTTCAAAGCTGTTCAGCGACATTCTGGTGCTTCCATCGCCCGTACAATGTATTCTTACCGGGAAGCCTTCTCTGTTAGCCGCTGTAACCAGTTCATCCAGTCTTTCCTGTGTATAAATCGGTTCGGCATTGAATTCCGGGTTATCCTTATCATGCTGATAAGGTTCAACAAGCACACCTGTATATCCGTCAATAACACCATCCTGGTATGCCTTAAGTCCCGGCATTATTACGTAACCGTCTTTATATTTCTCACGGAGTTCTTTTGCATATTTAAACTCTGTATCATTATCTATTGCAGGGTACACATACATTCTTACATTGAGTCTTCCCTGTTTTTCCATATCACGGTAAATTTCAAAAGCCTCCGGTTCCCTGTCGATCACACGTTCATTGGACAAATCTCCGCATGCTGTAATTCCGTATTTGCTGTAAATCGCCAGTGAATTTTCGACCATATTCTTTGCAACCGCTCTATCGATATCCAGCGTCATATAATTAGCAGGATTACCTCCTACACTGTACAGAATTCCTGTAAGTTCTCCGTTTTCATCTTTTTTCACGTACTCGGAAAACTCCTCGCTGACAGTTTCCTTTGTATATCCGAACAGCTCCAGCGCCTTGGAATTGACCCATACAAACCATCCGTCTGCCGTTGAAAGACAGATAGGAATTTCTGTGGAAACCTCATCGAGCATTTCCTTAGTAGGCCATTCATGTTTATCCCACGCCGAAATCATCCAGCCCATAGCAAGAACCAGTCCTGCGTCAGGATTCTTGTCCAGAAAAGCCCGTACTTTTTCAACACATTCTTCCGCAGAGCGTGTTCCTTCAAGATCTATGTCATTACTATGAATCATCGCTCCCATCATTACATGCAGATGGTCATCGATAAATCCCGGCATGATAAGCTGGTCATTATATTCTTTTACAACAGTATCTTTTCCGATGTACGGCATAAGCATTTCTTCTGCGCCTACCGCAAGAATCTTATTATCTTTTACTGCAACTCCGCCGCTGATGACTTCACTGCCTTTTCCCGTATAAATAATATTGCTTTTAAGTACTATATCTGCAAACATTTAAGCCCTCACTTTCATTCCACATGCAAATTTTATACACATTTATAACATTTTACCATATTTCGACCTTTTATTGCACATCTATTACAACAAAACAGGCCGGTATATTTTCCGGCCTGTATGCACCTACTTCTTCATGTCAAATGCAGGATTTATAGCATAGAAATTTTTACTGTTCATTTTATCCTTGATATTTTCAAGAGTCTCTCCGAATCTCTGGAAATGCACGATTTCCCTCTCCCTGAGGAATCTGATCGGTTCCAGCACATCCGGATCATCTACCATTCTTATGATGTTATCGTACGTTGTACGCGCCTTCTGCTCTGCTGCCATATCTTCATGAAGATCCGTAAGAGGATCGCCCTTTACCGCGAAAGAAAGCGCATCAAACGGGAAGCCCGCTGCAGCCTGAGGATAAACACCTGCAGTGTGATCAACAAAATATGCTTCCATACCCGCCCTTTTTATTTCTTCTTCCGTCATGCCGCGTGTCAGCTGGTGGATGATCGCGCTCACCATCTCAAGGTGGTTAAGTTCTTCGCTTCCGATGTCCGTTAAAGCCGCCTTGGCTTCGTCATACGGCATAGAATATCTCTGATGCAGATATCTCTGGGAAGCTGCAAGCTCACCATCCGGACCCCCTACCTGAGAGATAATAAATTTGGCAATGGCCGGATCAGGATTCTTTATATTTACCGGAAACTGCAATCTCTTTTCATACGTCCACATATACTAGCACTCTCCTTCCCACGGCCACGGACCCTGTACCCAGGACCAGTCTTCACATTTGCCGTTCACACCCTCGTAAGACAGCGGACCATAGCATTTCTCATATTCTGCCTTTGCTTCGAGATAGAGCTTCTTATACTTCTCAAAATCAGCAAGTGCTTCACAGCATCTATTCTGGTTATCCAGGAATAATCCTGCTTCTATCATCATAAAGTGCAGCTGCTGTATCTTCCGGAGCAGCATGATTTTTTCATTCATTTGCACACACCTCCCACAAACGGCAGATTCAGCTCCGCAAACATGGTTCCTGCTTTCAGTGCTTTTTCCGGAGCATAAGTCAGTCTCCATTTCTGCATCGGAACTGTCGCTATAGCAAGAGGAAGCTCATATTCTGATTTCATATTTTCACATATTCCCGCATCCACATAGCGGCCGGAATTATAATTATAACTCAAGTTCAAAAACTCCTTTCAATTGA
>JAGBGL010000062.1 GCA_017936025.1 Bacillota bacterium
GGGCCATATAATAAAAATACTGAAAAACCAGCTCGCTACAGATTCTGTGAGCCATGCGTATCTTTTCTGCGGAACGAGAGGAACAGGTAAGACGACTACTGCAAGAATTCTCGCGAAAGGCGTCAACTGCACTTCCGGCGGAGAAAAGCCATGCGGCGTATGTGATGCGTGCAGAAGCATTAAAGACGGAACGTTCATGGACGTGATCGAAATCGACGCAGCTTCCAACAACGGGGTAGACAATATTCGCGAACTGCGCGAGAGTGTAAAGTATCCGCCTGCCATCGGCAGGAAAAAAGTTTACATCGTCGATGAAGTCCATATGCTTTCTTCCGGTGCGTTCAATGCGCTTCTTAAAACTCTGGAAGAGCCGCCTGAATATGTAATGTTTATCCTGGCAACGACAGAGCCGCAGAAGCTTCCAGCGACTATCCTTTCAAGATGTATGAGGCTGGATTTCAAAAGAGTACCTGAAGAAATCCTGGCTTCCGGTATGGCGGAAATCTGCAGACAGAAAGGTATCGACGTAACAGAAGGTGCGCTCAGGCTGATCGCGGCAAATGCAGACGGATCAGTGCGAGACGGACTCAGCATACTGGATCAGTGCATTTCCGGAGGACAGAAACACGTGGACCGTGCGGATGTTCTGGAATTCCTGGGCACGGCAGGTGAAGAGGTATTCATAGAGCTTACGGAAAAGGTGAGTCTCAGACAGCCTTCAGAGGCACTGCTTCTGCTGGAGCATGTGTTTGCAGACGGAAAAGATGTCCGTCAGTTCATGAAGGACTGGCTGGCGCATTACCGCAACCTGCTGATAACGAAGTTCATCAGGAATCCTGAAGATATGCTGAATCTTTCCCCTGAAAATGTCGAAAGGATCCGCAGTCAGTCGGCTAGTCTGGATCTTGCAGATATAAACTATGCGATCATAGAGCTTTCGAGAACGATGTCAGAAGCAAAATGGTCAACACAGCCGAGGATCCTGCTCGAACTGTGTGTAGTCAAACTGGCTACAGAGCTGATGGATGCATCGGTGCTTCCGCAGAGACAGGTACCGGCAAGAGCGGCAGCCCCTGCATCTGAAACACCGCAGGCGGCACCTGTACCGCAGGCAGAACCATTGCAGCAGGTATCTGCAGTTCTGCAGGACCGCGATGACGAAATGACGGCACAGGGTGAACCGAGACCGGAAAAAAGCTATGACTATGATGCGCTGTGGTATGCGGTATTCGAGGACGCAGAAGCGGCAAAAGGCAGCTTCAACCTGATCAGAAACAGTACGAAGCTGACAGAAATCACGACAGAAAAGTTCACTGTAGTGGCAACGAGCCCGGCAATCGTGAATTATGTCGAAAACAACAGAGAGACTCTGGAAAACCTGATGGAAAAGCATACGGGTACCCGCAGAGGTCTGAACTGTATAATGGAAGAAGAAAGCGGCTGTAACTCGAAAACAGACGTTGAAAAAATCGCCAGAATGGCGGAAAATAAATTAGGACTTAATATTGAGATCGAATAAGGAGGATCAGAACTTATGGGAAGAGGAATGAAAGCCGGTAAAAAACCTAAAGTGGGCGGCGGAGCAAATATGCAGAAACAGATGCAGCAGATGCAGGCTGTTCAGAGAATGATGGAAGAAAAGCAGGCTGAGATCGAAGCTATGGAAACTACAGCTTCATCCGGCGGCGGAGCAGTTACAGTTGTTGTAAGCGGTAAGAAAGAAATCAAATCTATCGAACTGAAACCTGAGGTTGTAGATCCTGACGATATCGAAATGCTGCAGGACCTGATCATGGTTGCTGTAAACGAAGCTATGCGTCAGATGGAAGAAATCTCCCAGAAAGAAATGGGCTCCCTGACAGCAGGACTGGGTATCCCGGGGCTGTAGACCATGAAATACTACGCAAAACCGTTAAGTAAACTGATCACGGAGCTGTCAAGACTGCCGGGCATCGGTGGAAAGACTGCGCAGCGTCTGGCGTTCCATATCCTGTCCATGGATGAGAAGGAGGCGCGTTCTCTCGCGGAAGCCATCGTTGATGCGAAGACCAACATGAAATACTGTTCTGTCTGCGGCAATCTGACGGATACGGATCCGTGTGCCATCTGTTCGAACCCTGCGAGAAGCAGAAATGTCATCTGTGTTGTGGAAACTCCGAAGGATGTTGTTGCAATGGAACGTATCAAGGAATTCACAGGCCTCTATCATGTGCTTCACGGAGCGATTTCCCCTATGGAGGGGATCGGGCCTGAGGATATCAATCTCAAGCAGCTGATTGTAAGGCTTCAGCAGGAGGAAGTGGATGAGATCATTCTGGCGACTAACCCTAACATCGAAGGGGAGGCGACTGCGATGTATATCGCCCGCCTGATCAAGCCGTCCGGTATAAAGGTTTCAAGGATCGCGCACGGTATTCCGGTGGGCGGCGATCTGGAGTATGCTGATGAGGTGACTCTGCTGAAAGCAGTTGAAGGAAGACGCGAACTGTAAATAGTAATGAAGACTCGTTTTGTTAAACGGGTCTTTTTTTTATTGCTTCCGCATAAAATGTACAGGCACGGGCCGTGCTGGAGGTGCTGGCCTGCGGTGTACCGGGAGAGGAGGGAGTGCATGACAATGGGGATGGAAGTCGGGATTTTTCTCGCGTATGCAGCGGGGATGCTGATAGTTTATCTGGCGGGACGCTTTCTGCTGGTGCCGCTTGAGTTGACAGGGAAGATCCTGCTCAACAGTATTGCCGGCGGTCTGCTGATAATACTGCTGAACTGGCTGGGAAGCGGCTTCGGTGTTTTTGTGCCGCTGAATGTTTTTACGGCACTGACTGTCGGCGTGCTGGGTGTACCCGGGCTGGTCATGATGATAGTATTTTTTATGTGATATTGGTATCTGGAAACATATATTGTCTCAAAGTTAAGAATTGAGAAATTCATAATTGAGAAAGTATTCAGAATTGTTGACAACTTGTGGCAATTGTCGTAAAATTCAATTGTCCACGATAAACTGTTGATATAACTTTTGCCCTTGGAAAGAATATTATTTAAGTGTGGACCGGCCCGTATCTCTTGGGCCTTAAATATCAGAAGGAGGTGACAGTTAAATGTCAGAAGAAAAGAAAGTTGTCGTTGAAGAAACTACTGAACTGAAACGTGGTATTAAAGGCTGGCAGGTAGCATTTATCGGCCTCGGTGGCGTTATCGGCTCTTGTTACTTCTTAGGAGTAGGTTGGGTTATCCAGGTAATGGGTCCAGCTTCCTTCTTAGCATTCGCTGTAGTTGGTGTAATCGTATTCGGTCTTATGATTGCTTATGCGGAATTATTAGTTAACTTACCTAGAAAAGGTTCATTTATTGCTTACACCAGCGAGTTTCTAGGACCTACAGTCTCAGCAGGTATGGGATGGTCCTTCTGGTTTAACTGGGTTTGCTACTGTCCATCAGAAGCAATCGCAGTATCTTTCGTACTGCAGGAACTGACAGGTAATAACAGCACAGTTGCTTACATTGCATTCGCACTCGGAACAATGGCTGCACTGACACTGATCAACCTGGCTGCAGTAGACGTATTTGCAAAGATCGAATCCGGTCTGGCAATTACAAAAGTTATCGTAATCATTATCTTTATTTTAGTAGGTTTCGGTATCTGGGTAGGTATCTGGGGTAACCCTGACAGCACTATCCTGGGAACTGTTGAAGACGGCTTCAAGGGCGTTGGAATCAACTTCGCTAACGAAAGCATGTATCAGAACATCTTCCCTAACGGATTTGCTATCTGCCTCGTACTGATGGTAGTAGTACTGGTAACATTCCAGGGTACAGAAATCGTAGGTCTGGCAGCATCCGAATCTCAGAATCCTGATGAAGCAGTTCCAAGAGCTTGCCGTTCCGTTACATACCGTATCGTAGGTCTGTATCTGGTTCCAATCCTGCTGGTACTGTTACTGTATCCAACAGATCTGGCAACAGATGCTACACCTGTATTCTCCGATATCATGAAAGCATATGGATTCGATGGCTTCGCTGTTGTATTCCTGGCAATCGTACTGGTAGCAGCATTCAGCTGTGCTAACACTGGTTTCTACGGAACAGTTCGTGCTATGTACGGTCTGTCCGTTGAAGGTCTGGCACCTAAATTCCTGTCCAATCTGACTAAGACTGGTAACCCAAGAAACGCTGTACTGTTCACACTGTTATTCATGTGGGTTGTACTGATCCTGGGTCTGCTGTCCGAAATCACTGGACTGTTCGCATCCCTGTACGGAACTCTGCTCTGTCTGTCCGGTTTCACAGGAACTCTGGCTTGGGTTGGTATCATCGCTTCTCAGAAGAGATTCAGAAAGAAACTCAAAGCGAATGGATATAATCCTGATGAATGCCTGAAAGCAAGAGTTAAACCTGGTATGGCTTGGATCCCATGGTTCGCAATGATCGCTCAGCTGGCTTGCCTGATCATGCTGGCATTCGGCGATATCATCGACCCAGAAGGAAATGCAGGCGGCGGTATCGTAGTATTCTCCGTAGCATGTGCTGCAGTATTCCTGCCAATGATCGGTTACAAGATCGCAAAATCTATGGGCAAGATCAGAGACGTTCATGGTTCTCAGACCAAAGACCACGAATTAACATTCGAAGAAGCATATCCACCTATTAATAAATAAGAAATTACTTTACAAGGGACTTTGAAACCGGGCCTGAATGGCCCGGTTTTTTCGTGCACAAATTTATTTCCAAAATTCTTCAAAAGTAGACAAGATTGTGTTTTTGAACACGACAACTTTGTCTCAAAAAAGTTTGACTTTCGTACAAAAAGGCGTATAATGTGACACGTAATTATGTTCTATTAACACTTTGAGGAGGAAAATAACAATGAGTGAACAGAAAAACGTTGCTGTTCAGGCTAGCGCTGCTGACAATCTCCAGAAAACGGAGATGAGCGTTATCACAGTAATGGCTATGATCTTCTGTCTGGTATCCGCAGGATGCTTCGGTATGGAAGAAGCTATTCCTGAATGCGGTCCTGGACTGATTATTGTAATGTTATGCATTATGCCATTCGTTTGGGGTCTGCCTTTCGGTTTAGTTGCATCTGAACTGGGCGCAGTAAGACCACAGACTGGTGGTTACTACAAATGGGTACAGGAAGCGTTCGGCGAATTCTGGGCGTTCAACGCTGGATGGTGGAGAACAGTTTCCATCTACATCGACAACACTCTGTACGTAATTCTGGCTGGTGGCTATGCTGCTCAGCAGTGGGACCTGGGAACAGTTCCTGAGTTCATCCTGAAATTCAGTATGATCGCATTATTCGCACTGCTGAACATCAAGGGTCTGAAAGAAGTAGGTGCTGTATCTACACTGCTGTCCGCACTGGTATTCTTAGGATTCGCATGCGTAGCAGTTTGCGGTTTCATGAACTGGGGCGCAGATCCATCCTGCACATTCCAGATGACACCGGAACCTGCTGAAGGTGTCGGCGACTGGTTCTTCTACATCGCAGGCGGTATCTCCGTTATCATGTGGCAGTACTCCGGATATGAATCCATGTCCACAATTGCAGGTGAAGTATCCAACCCAGAAGTTATTCCTAAAGGAACTCTGCTGACTATTCCGCTGATCATGGCTACATACATTCTGCCAACAACAGCTGCATTAGGTTCCATTTGTCACTTCGATGAATGGGGTCCTGACGGAGTTGGTTATTCCCACGTTCTGACTGAATTCTGGGGACCAATCTGGGGTATGATTTTCGTAATCATCGCTATCCTGGCACAGTGCTCTATCTACAATACATACGTTGCATCCGGATCCAGAGGATTCTTTGCTCTGTCCGATGATAACCTGGCTCCACCGATCCTGGTTAAACTGAACAAACAGGGTGTTCCATTCGCGGCTATCCTGTCTGTATCTATCACTAACGTAGTTCTGTGCATGCTGCCATTCGGTCTGGTAATTGTACTGGACGTAGCTATGCTGGTTGCATCCTATATCATGGTATACCTGGCTTGCATGAAACTGAGAAAGACAATCCCTGCAGAAGAATATACATTCAAGATTCCTGGAGGAGAAGGTTTCCTGAAAGTTCTGTGCATCGTTCCTATCATCATCGCAGTATTCGCTTACTTCGTAAACGGTTCCGACTACTACGTTGCTGGTATGTGGGGTATGCTGTCCGGTCCGATTCTGTACTTCTTCTGGAGACGTAAGTACGGCGGTCTGACTAAGAAAGACCCTGTTAACAACCCTCAGCACCCTAAAACAGGTCTGGCTGTCGGCGATACAAAGAGAATGGCTCTGCTGCTCGGTCTGATGTCCATCATGAACGTTGCTTGCTGCTTCTTCCTGCCTTGGTACGAAGCATGGGGCGATCCAGTTGACGGATGGTATGCTGAAGACTACTTTGACGGCATGTTCCCAGATGCAAACGTTAACAGCATCATTGCTGTTATCAGAGGTCTGCTGTATGCTCTGACTGCTGTAACAGTAGTAGGTACTATCTTATTTGCATACCTGGCTAAGAAATGGGACGACAATCCTAAAAAAGCTGCTTAATAAAGTAGTTACATAATTAAAAACCAAACCGGAACGGGTAACCGTTCCGGTTTTTTTATGCCTGTACTTTTTTTAAGACTCGAGTTTTAATAAACGAAATTGTCAATAAATTTTGAAAAAACACTACTATTTTAGTTTAAAAGGTGTATAATGCAGGTATGCGGAGTATATATGTGTCATGTCATATTCATGGCTGAAAATCAAAGCAATTATTTTCATTTTAAATCTGATAACAAAGCCAAACAAGAGCACTCCGTAAATCTTATACTAAAGGAGAAAATAGTATGGAAACTAAAGCTAAAGACGCAGCAGTTGGTGTAGAAGAGCACGGTTTAAAACAGTATGAACTCAGCACATCAACAGTAGTATTCATGATTTTCTGTCTGGTATCTGCAGGATGCTTCGGTATCGAAGAAATGATTCCTGCATGCGGACCTGGACTGACAGTAATCATGCTGTGCATTCTGCCATTCGTATGGGGATTACCTTTCGGCCTGGTTGCATCTGAACTGGGTTCCGTAAGACCTCAGGAAGGCGGATATTACAAATGGGTACAGGAAGCATTCGGTGAATTCTGGGCATTCCAGTCCGGCTGGTGGAGAACGATTTCCATCTACATCGATAACACACTGTATGTTATCCTGGCGGGCAGCTATGCTGCTGCACAGTGGGATTTAGGAACTGTTCCTGAATTCATTCTGAAATTCGGTATGATCGCATTCTTCACATGGATCAATATCAGAGGTCTGCACGATGTAGGTGTTGCATCTACGATCCTGTCGTTATGCGTACTTGTTGCATTCGCATGTGTTGCTGTTTGCGGCTTTATGAACTGGGGCGAAGGAACAGATATCTCCTTCCAGCTGACTGCATGGGAAGCAGAAGGTCTGGGCGATTGGTTCTACTTCATCGCAGGCGGTATCTCCATCGGTATGTGGATGTACTCCGGATATGAGTCACTGTCAACTCTGGCCGGAGAAGTATCTAACCCGCAGGTAATTCCTAAAGGAACACTGCTGACTATTCCTCTTATCATGGCTACTTACATCCTGCCTACAGTTGCAGGTCTGGGTTCCGTAGGCCGCTGGGAAGAATGGGGTCCTGATACTGTTGGATATTCTACTGTACTCACAGAATTCTGGGGACCTGTATGGGGCGCAATCTTCGTAGTTGTAGCTATTCTGGCACAGTTCTCTATCTATAATACATATATCGCATCCGGCTCCAGAGGATTCTTTGCTCTGGCTGATGACTACCTGGCACCTCCTATCATGGTTAAGGTTGATGAAAAACACGGTGTTCCTTACATCGCAGTTCTGTCTGTAGGTATTGCGAACTTAGTAATGTGCATGCTGCCATTCGGTCTGGTAATCGTACTGGATGTTTGCCTGCTGATTTCATCTTATGTGCTGGTTTATCTGTCCTGCTTGAAGCTGAGAAAGATGATTCCTGAAGAAGAATATACATTCAGAATCCCACTGAAGGGTGCAGGCCTGTATGTTCTGTGCATCGTTCCTATCTGCCTGGCAATCTTCGCATTCTTCATCAATGGATGTGACTACTACACTTGCGGTATGATCGGTCTGTTGTCCGGTCCGATCCTGTACATCCTGTGGAGACACAGATACGGCGGTCTGACAAAGAAAGATCCTGTTAAATATCCACAGAATCCTAAGACTGGTCTGCCATACGGCGACATTAAGAGAATGACTTGCCTGTTTGGTCTGATGTCCATTATGAACGTTGTTGCATGCTTCTTCCTGCCTTGGTATGAATGCTGGGGAGATCCTGTTGACGGATGGGCTTCCGGAGACTACTTCGACGGACTGTTCGAAGCTGCTGATGTTAACGTTATCGTTAACACAGTAAAAATCATGCTGTACTGCTTAACAGCTGTAACAGTTATTCTGACAATTATCTGCGCCGCAAAATCCAAAAATGATGTAGCACCTGAAGAAAAAACTGCATAGCCAGAATGAGTTGAATAAAACATAATAAAATAGAATCCGGAGTGGGAAAAACCGCTCCGGATTTTTGTTCTGAAGAGTATCTTTATAAAGCGACAAAATAGTACAAGAATATATTTACAAATGAGTTCTTTTTTTGTCACAAAAATTCAAAAACCGCTGAATTTCAACGGATACGGCGCTATTGGTATAAAATTCAGAAAATTTGAAATATCCCCCAACGCCTTGTTATTCCTTGATTATATAGTATAATGTATAAAGCACAAAATATGCACTCGTTAAAGTTTTATTTATTAGGAGGATAAAATGGGCACTATATTTTTCTTAATCTTGTTTCCAATAGCTGTGGCCTTTGTTCTTTTAGTGACTAAAGCAGATGCAGCAAGAGATGTGATCGTTAAAATCGCAGCGGCAGTAATCGCTGCAGCATCCATCTTCCTTGCAGTACAGTATTTCAAAACTGGTGGAGAATTCTACGGAGTTCACTACGAGTGGATCAATTATGTAATGATGGCGATTGAAGCATGTCTTGCAATCTATATCATCATCATCGGTATCCGTCACAAGAAATACCTTGCATCTCTGTTCGCACTGATTCAGACACCACTGCTGATCTGGTTCGAACTGACTGAAGGACATCACATTGAGGTTGTCAGCAATATGTACTTTGACAGACTCTCAATGATCATGGTTCTGATTATTGGAATCGTCGGAAGCTTAATTACTGTATACGCATTAGGATACATGAAAGACTTCCAGCATCACCACCACGGTGAAGCAGACAGAAGACCTTGGTTCTTCTTCGTTATGTTTATTTTCTTAGGAGCAATGGTAGGTCTGGTTACTTCCAACAACCTGATCTGGATGTATTTCTTCTGGGAAATCACTTCTCTGTCTTCTTTCTGGCTTATCGGATATACAAAGACAGAAGAAGCTACAAACAATGCGTTCCGCGCTCTGATCATGAACCTGGCAGGCGGTCTCGGATTCGCAATTGGTATTCTGATCCTGGGATTCGTTTACGGAACTCTGGAACTGTCCACAATGATTACTTACGGAACAATGTACTCCGGAATCATGGCTGTTCCTGCTGCATTCCTGGCATTCGCAGGTATCACAAAAGCTGCTCAGATGCCATTCAACAGCTGGCTGCTGGGCGCTATGGTTGCTCCAACACCAACATCCGCACTG
This sequence comes from Bacillota bacterium, assembly GCA_017936025.1. GTDB lineage: Bacteria > Bacillota > Clostridia > Peptostreptococcales > Anaerovoracaceae > RGIG9096. Next base: position 9,705 of record JAGBGL010000062.1, read on the forward strand.
CTGCACTCCTCTACAATGGTTAAAGCAGGCGTATTCATGATCATCAAACTGGCTCCATGTCTGGGAATCTCCAACTGGGCAGGTCTGATGGTTACTACAGTAGGTGGAGTAACATTCTTACTGGCTTCCTTCGCTGCAATCTCTCAGAGCAACGCGAAGAAAGTTCTGGCATATTCCACAATTGCCAACTTAGGACTGATCGTAACATGCGGCGGTATCGGTACAGCAGCAGCTGTATGGGCTGGCGTAATGTTAATCATATTCCATGCGATCACTAAGTCCCTGCTGTTCCTGTGCGTTGGTACATGCGAACACAACATCGGTTCCAGAGACATCGAAGATATGGATGGTCTGTTTGAAAGAATGCCTCGTCTGGCAAGATTCATGATGATCGGTATCGCTGGTATGTTCCTGGCTCCATTCGGTATGCTGATTTCTAAATGGGCTTCCATGACAGCATTCATCGACGGCGGAAACATCCTGTTAGTAGGAATCATCTGCTTCGGTTCTGCTGCAACAGCATTCTACTGGACTAAGTGGTTAGGTAAGCTGAGTGCAATCGTAGCTAACTCTGAATATGTTGAGGGTAAAGTACATAAAGAGGAAACATTTGTACACGGAACTCTGGTTGTATTAACAATCCTGGCTGTTCTGGCATTCCCTCTGATTTCTTCTACTACACTGGTTCCATATCTGGAAATCGTATTCGGCGGACTGTCTGCTATGGCTCTGTCTGCTAACAACATGATCATCATGGTTGTTATGGTAGTAGTAGTACTGTTAATGTTCGCATTCTTCTTCGGAAAAACTAAGAAGAGAATCGTTCCTATCTACCTGGCTGGTGCTAACGAAGGAGACAACCTGAAATACCGTGGTTCCATGGACAAACCGGTTGACTTCGCTCTGAGAAACTGGCATATGGAAGATTACTTCGGTGAAAAGAAAATGAACCTGTACGGTGGCGTTATCACAACTGTAGTAATCATTATCGGACTGGGTATGATGATCGGTAACCTGGTATACATTCTGACAGGAGGTGCAATGTAATGGTAAACGTAATTATCGGAATAATTGCCTACATCGTATTAGCACCTTTCGTGGGCGGCTTCTTAGCAGGGGTTGACCGTATCGTTTCCGCAAGACTGCAGGGAAGAGTTGGTCCTCCAGTATTACAGCCATTCTACGATGTACTGAAATTAAGAGAAAAAGAAGACATCACAGTAAATAATGTTCAGGATTTCTATGTAGCTGCGTTCTTTATTTTCGTAATTGCTACAGGAGCTATCTTCTTCGCAGGCGGAGACCTGCTGCTGGTTATCTTTACACTGACAACTGCAAGTGTACTGCTGATCATGGCTGCTTACTCCTCCAACTCTCCTTATGCACAGGTTGGTGCACAGAGAGAACTGCTGCAGATGATGGCATACGAACCAATGGTACTGCTGACATGTGTAGGTTTCTACATGGTTAACGGAAGCTTCGAAGTTAGAAACATCGTAACAGATGCTAACATGGACTTCCTGCCACTGATCGGCGTATTCTTCGGATTCCTGTTCATCCTGACAATCAAATTAAGAAAAAGACCTTTCGACCTGTCCATGTCCCACCATGCACATCAGGAACTGGTTAAAGGTTTAGTAACAGAATTCTCCGGCAAGACTTTCGCTCTCATCGAAGTTGCTCACTGGTATGAAAACGTATTCCTGCTGGGAATGATCTTCCTGTTCTTTGCTAACGGCACAGTATGGGGAGCTATCTTAGGTGTAGTTGTATGTATCGTTGTATACTTCTTCGAAGTATTAATCGACAACAGCTTTGCCAGAGTTAAATGGCAGGCAATGTTCAAAGCATCCTGGATCGTTGCTCTGGTATTAGGCTGCATCAACTTATTCGTACTGTATTTAGTGTAGGAGGTGTAGAGAATGTCATATGTAACTAAATCACCTTGGATCATTCACTACGATGGATCCAGCTGTAACGGTTGTGACATAGAAGTTCTGGCTTGCCTTACACCTATGTACGACGTTGAACGTTTTGGTATTATCAACACTGGTAACCCAAAACACGCTGACGTGTTCCTGGTAACAGGTTCCGTTAA
>JAGBGL010000063.1 GCA_017936025.1 Bacillota bacterium
GTGAAGTCTGCCAGCTGTCCTGCTTTCTTATCTCCTTTTTCTGCACCGAAACCATGGGAGGAGTCTGCCAGCACAACAATACGTCCGAATTTTTCCTGAAGCGTTCCTGCCGCAGGAGTATATTTTTCTTTGACGTTTTCCAGAACTTCATACAATTTATCATAATCACAAGGGATACCTGCCAGATCTACCGGCATGATAACCTTTGTTTTTTCAGTAATGACATCTTCAAGTTTGTCGTAATCGATCTCAGGGATATCTTTCTGCGTATCAACGATAACCGGAGTTGCTCCCACGTGACATACAACACTGCAAGTAGCTGTATATGTGTAAGCAGGGACGATTACTTCATCTCCCGGCCCTATCTCCAGCAGTCTCAGAGTCATCTCCATTGCTGCAGTAGATGAGTTCAGGCATGCAGCTCTGTTTGTTCCCAGAAACTCTGCAATTTCCTTTTCCAGCTGCTTTGTTTTAGGTCCTGTTGTTATCCATCCTGATTTAAGTGCAGCTACAACCTGTTCGATTTCTGCATCACTGATATCAGGCGGGGAAAACGGTATGTTCATCTTTTTCATTTCGATCATTTTTTTCACATCTAATTCTGCGGCGCATAAGTGTCACACACTCTGGCAACTGAAGCTTTTACATCATTTCCGTTTTCTTCTGCTTTGCTGATTAGTTCATCAAGCTGCAGCAGGAAAGAATCGAAGTCCATTTTGATAGGCTGTCCAATATATATCAGCTCGTTCGGTGTGCTTTCCAAACCTTCTTCTGCCATCAGCAGTTCTTCATATAATTTTTCACCGGGTCTCAATCCCACGATTTCAATCTTAATATCTTCATCCGGAACATATCCCTTAAGTCTGATAAGGTTCTTCGCCAGATCATAAATTTTAACCGGTTTACCCATATCCAAAACAAAGATTTCGCCGCCCTTAGCCAGCAGTCCTGCCTGCAGCACCAGTGAAACAGCTTCGCTCACTGTCATGAAGAACCTTGTAATTTCCTTATGTGTAAGAGTCACCGGGCCGCCGGCTTCAATCTGTTTGAGGAACAGCGGAATAACTGAACCATTGCTTCCCAGAACATTACCGAAGCGTACAGCAACGAATTCTGTTTCAGATCTCTGGCTGTATGCCTGTACGATCATTTCGCAGATACGTTTTGTTGCCCCCATTACATTCGTCGGTCTTACAGCTTTGTCTGTAGAAATCAACACAAAACGTTTTACCTTATATTTGTCTGCAAGTTTCACAAGATTCAGTGTTCCCTTACAGTTGTTTTTAATCGCTTCATTCGGGGATTCTTCCATCAGCGGCACATGCTTATGCGCTGCTGCATGATAAATTATATCCGGTGTGTATTCCCTGAAAATAGCTTCGAGTCTGTCATAATCACGTACAGATCCGATCAGAACATCCATATTCGCATCAGGATATTTACGGATCAGTTCCATCTGCAGTTCATACGCCCCGTTTTCATAAATATCAAACACGATCAGCCTTTCAGGTTTGTTCGCAATGATCTGTCTGCAAAGTTCACCGCCAATCGTTCCTCCGCCTCCTGTAACCAATACAGTCTTGCCTTTTACAAATTCTGCAATCTCATCATTTTCCATAACTACAGCATCTCGTCCCAGAAGATCTTCGTAATTTACTTCACGGATGTTCTGACTGATAGAAGATGTCATTGTAGAAGCAATTGCCGGTAATATTTTCAGTCTTGCTGATGTTTCATTGCAAATTGTAATTATATCTCTTGTAACATCTTTCGATGCCGAAGGAATTGCAATGATGATTTCGTCCACATCATATTTATCTGCAGCATCAGGAATATCCTGTCTATTTCCTACGATAGGAATCCCGTGGATGTATTTGCCTTTTTTCGCTGTATTGTCATCAATCATACACACGACCTGATAAGAGGATTTGTCTCTCAGTTCTCTGATAAGGATCGAACCCGCAGCTCCTGCGCCTATAATCATTACTTTTTTGCCGTGATTCTTTACCTGATGTTTCTTGCGGATCTGTCTGAAGAGTCTGATCGAAACTCTTGATCCTCCCAGCAGCAGGAACAGGAAAATCCAATTGAAAACATAAAAACTACGAGGCATTGCAATTTCCGCAAACACTCTATATGCAACATACAGTGCTTCTATCACGAGTGA
>JAGBGL010000006.1 GCA_017936025.1 Bacillota bacterium
GGTTAAAGTGTGCCAAAATACGGGCACAATATTAACGTTGTTTATTCAACACCCCTATTAGATATTCTTTCATTGATCCAAGGGGTTTACACAGAATTATTTACACTCTCGCGGTGCCGCATGTCTTTTGTCGTTACTAGAAATATCTGAATACGCCTCTTACTTTTCCGAGGATCGTTACATCATGTACGATGATCGGACTCATGCTGGAGTTTTCCGGCTGCAGTCTGATGTGATCGCCTTCGTGGTAGAATGTCTTGACTGTAGCTTCGCTCTCGAATCCGTCGATCATTGCAACTACGATGTCTCCGTTGCGTGCAGTATTCTGCTGCTCAACGAGTATGTAGTCTCCGTCCATGATTCCTGCCTCGATCATACTCTCACCTTTGACCGTCAGCATAAAGTTGGTGCCGTTTCCTACGAAACGAGCAGGAACAGGGAAAGAATCATCTATGTTCTGTTCCGCAGTTATAGGCGTTCCGGCTGCTATCCTGCCGACTACAGGAATATCAACGATGTCAGCACGTTCCACCTCATTATATGAAGGTGCGATGTCCGGTGCTGCAGAAGGAGCGTCGTCCTGATCTACCAGCATCAGTGCTCTCGGTTTTGACGGGTCTTTTTTTATGAAGCCTTTTTTTACGAGGCTGTCGATATCTTTATGTGCAGTAGAGGTGGATTTGATGTTCAGCGCGCTGCAGATTTCTCTTACAGTAGGAGGGTAACCCTTTGCTCTGATTTCGTTTCTCATATAATCCAGTATTTTCTGTTCTCTTTCTTTTAACATGAAACCTTCCTCCATTTAGTTTCTCTTTTGGACAGCATAACATAAAAAGAACAAAAAGTAAACAGATGTTCGGCAAATGTTCGGGAATATTTTCGTATCCCGGGTCATATACAAATAAAATAGAAAAAAGGAGGAGATTCCAATGAGCTTTGATAAAGTTTTATACAATGGTAACTTTATTACCATGGACGGAGAGTTATCGAGAAAAAAGTGGGCGGCTGTTAAAGACGGCAAAATAGCTGCATTAGGTGAAGATGACGATTATCCACAGGATGCAGAGGAAATGATAGACCTGAATGGTGCAGCGGTGCTCCCGGGGCTTGTAGACTGCCACAACCATGTGCCTATCGCGGGCCTCAAACTCAACAGCGTGGATCTGGCTGATGCCGGTACTATCGAAGAAGTACTGATAAGAATGGAAAAAGCCTGCAGGGAAGCCGAACCGGGCGCATATGTTTACGGCTCCAATTATATTCCTCAGGCAATCGCTGAAGTCCGTTATCCTACGGCAGAAGAACTGGATGCGATATGTCACGGCCACCTGGTGTTCATTATTGCTGCGACGCTCCATGCATGTGCAACAAATACTCAGGGTATTGCGATCGCTGATGTGCCGGATGATCTGCCGGGCGTAGAAATGAAAGACGGAAAACAGACAGGCAACTATCTGTCTGACGAATCTTCTTTCGTGGCAACTGCAAACATAGTCGGCTCCCTTGATGATGAAGGACTGTGGAAGCTCATCAGGGACTGTGCTGAATTTGCAGCGACACAGGGGCTGACTTCTATCCACGGTCTGTTCGGACAGTTCGTCAGAGGCGACCGCGACCTGGACCTGATCCTGGAGAGAGGTCATGAGCTTCCGGTCGATATTACGGTGTGGTACCAGACATGGGATCCTATGGAAGCCAAAGCCCGGGGCCTCGACCGTGTAGGCGGATGCCTGACTCTGGACGGCGCCGGCTTTGAGTACACTATGGCTAATTTTGAACCGTATGATACTGCACCGGCTCTGCGTGGTGTTCTCTACCATAACGATGACGAAGTTTATCAGGTGATCAGAACTGCTCATGAAAATGACATGCAGTGCACTCTGCATGCGGTCGGCGAAAGAGCGATCGACCAGCTGCTGTGGACTTATCACAGAGTGTTTACAGAACAGGGCAGAAAAGACCTGAGGCACAGGCTCGAGCATCTGTGTATGCCGACAGAAGATCAGATCCGTATGGCAAAAGAGCTGGGACTGATACTTTCCATGCAGCCGGGCTTCACGTATGAATGGGATGAGGACTTTGCTGTCATTTTAGGCCGTGAGAGAGGCGACCGCATCGACCCGTTCAAAAAAGTTCTGGAAGCAGGCAATGTTATCTGTGCAGGCTCCGACTGCCCTGTAACAAGAATGACTCCTCTGACGGATCTGGCTTTCCTTGTGCGCGGCAGAACTATAAAAGGCGGAAGGAATCTCTGCAGGGTAGTTCCTCTGACTGAAGCGATCAGAATGCTGACTGTCAATGCGGCTTATGCCATTGGTGCAGAAGCTTCCAAAGGAAGTATCGAAGTCGGCAAGGATGCTGATTTCTCTGTGATTGACCGCGATCCGTATGATTACGAAAACAGCGATGAATTATATGAAATGAAACCTCTGATGACTATGAATAAAGGTAAAGTGATTTATTCTGCAATGTAGGGAGGTGTGTCATATGGCATCTTTTGCGACATGTAAATTTCCGGGTGTAGATGAGTTCATGGACTATGGTGAGAAAAATCCTGTGGCCGGCTACATAAACTCTGTTTTGTCAGGGTTCGGCCAGATCGTTTTAAGCGATAATCCTGTTACAGGACTTCTTATTATACTGGGCATATATCTCGGAGGTGCGCCTTCGCAGCTGGTGACAGCACTCTGGGCGGCGTGCGTGGCTTCTGCTTTCGCGTATTTTATAGGTGTTCCTAAAATGCTGGTTCAGCACGGGCTGTATACTTTCAGCGGTGCGGTAGTCGGCCTCGGCATTTCACTGTGGGGCTATACTGTTCAGGCGGTATATCCTCAGCTGCTGATTTATGCGACTGTCGGAGGTGTTGTCAGTGTGATTCTTACGGCAGCTCTCAATTCATTTTTCGGCAAATGGGAAGCACCGTCTCTGGCAGTTCCGTACTGCAGTACTCTGATAATGATAATCCCGGCGCTGTATCATATGAGCAATATGGACCCGGTACCTTATTCTGTGCCGTCCACGGCGCAGATAATGGATGCATTTACAGGCATCGATTTTCTGTCCTTTATCAAGTGTACTGTTGCAGGTGTCGGGGAAATCTGCTTTCAGATAGGCATACCTTCAGGCATCTGTCTGCTGCTGGCAGTACTGATATCTTCCCGTATAGACTTTGTTGTGTCTATTGTCTGTGCGGCGCTTGCAACAGGTTTCGCAGTGGCCCTGGGGCTTCCGGACGGGAACATACTGATAGGACTGTATGGTTTCAATGCCGCGCTGGTGGGAATGGGCCTGTTCGGAAGGGCATTCCGCATGAGCGGCTACTCTGCCGTGCTGACAGTTCTCATGGCGTTATTCTCAGTGATCCTGAATACTGCGATGGGTGTTATTTTCCAGCCTCTGGGCGCACCGGTCGCAGCACTGCCGTTCGCGCTGATTGTAATCGGCTGCATCATGTGCAAGGATTACTTTACAAAACTGCAGGCAATCCCGATCGTAATGTGGGGTGTGCCTGAAACTATAGAAAAAGCACTGCGGGAGCAGGATAATGAATAAATTACTGACTGACCACCATAAGGTGGTCAGTTTTTGAGAGGAAAAAGATCCTTGCTGACCGCTGAAGTCAGCAGTTAATTATTTGTGCTTTTGTGCTGACTGACAAAGTCAGCAGTTTTTGAATTTGACAACAGTGCTGCCTCTGAAAAGTCAGGAAATGCTAAAAAATGAAGAAATGCTGACAGATTAAGCGAAAGAGTTGACAAAATATGTAAGGATAATAAGCTTATTTGTAAGCAGATTACATATTATTATGTGTTGCTGATTTGCTATATCAGCAAATTAAAGAAATTGTTTTTTTGCTGATTTTTGGGGTCAGCAACAGGACAATAAGGATATGATGCTGACCCGAAAGGCAAAAAATGGAAAATTTACATTGCGTTGCCGAACTCAGCGTGGTATAATTTACCAAAAGGAGGCGGGGATGGATAATCAATTAACAGCAAGAGCGCAAATACAGGAGGAGTTAGACAGATATCAGGCATTGTATGAACAATTTATCACAGAGCTGAAAGATTTGCCGTCAGGTGCTCTGATAGACAGAAACGGAAAACTGAACTGGTATTACCGAGAAGATAATAAACAGTATATGAAACGCCTTAAAGACAGTGATCGCAATATAATCTGTGCACTTCGGAAGCGCAGGTACATAAAAAAGGGAATAGGGGTTTTAAAACGAAAAATTTCAAATTGTAAACATTGGCTTAAGAATGATGAAATATATGACCCGGTGGGAATGTCAGAGGAACTGCCCGTGCAGTACAGGGATTTGCATGGGCTGGGGGTTTTTCTCGGCGGTGATATAAACCCGTACGCCTGGGAAAATGCACATTATGAGAAAGGAAAGATGTATGACGAAAATTTGAGGCATGATACAGGTGAAATATATACAAGATCCAAATCGGAAGCGATGATTGCCATGAAATTAAAGGATAAGGGATTGCCTTTCAGGTATGAACCTGCATTAAATCTAAAAAGACGGAAAGTGTTTCCGGATTTTGCAGTCCTTCTGAAAAAACGGCGCAGAGTAGTTTACTGGGAACATTTTGGAATGATGGATGATCCGGAATACGCAATACAGGCGCTTGAGAAACTGGCCGAGTATGCAGAAAACGGAATATATCTGGGGGTGAATCTGGTTATAACCTTTGAAACCAGAGATGATCCGCTGACTCCGGCAAAAATTGACCGGGTCATAAACAATTTGTTAAAAATTGATTCAATTTAATTGTTTATATTCTGGAAATCGGTGGTATATTATAATTACAAAAGGAAAAACACTAAATTTAAAGAATAGATGAAAGAGGTGCACGATGAGCGTTATTAAAATCACTAAAGAAAATTTTGAACAGGAAGTTATGCAGGCTAAAGAACCTGTACTGATCGATTTCTGGGCTGCATGGTGCGGACCATGCAAAATGATGAGTCCTGTAATTGACCAGCTGGCAGAAGACCATCCTGAAATCAAAGTCGCTAAAATCAATATAGATGAAGAAATGGAACTGGCACAGAAGTACGGCGTAATGAGCATCCCTACAGTTGTACTGTTCAAAGAAGGCCAGGCGGTAGATGCTTCTGTAGGATATGTTCCTAAAGAAGCCATCGAAAAAATGCTGTAAGCGGTGGAAGCATTTTGCAAGCTGGAGATGCTGAAAACCAGCCGTTTTCAGCCTGCAAAAAAGTCCAGAAAATATTAAAAAATGTATTGACTGCGGATCGTATGCATGGTATAGTATTCGGGTATGAAGAAGAAGTTTCCGCTTCTCACCTGGATTGCAACTGCGCGGTTGGGTCAATCAAAGACATTTACACACGAAGAGTGTGTCTTTTGAAGCGGATAACTGATTATCCGCTTTTTTTTATGATGGAGGTACGAGACAATTAGTAAGGAAAATCAGATCAACGAAGAAATTCGTGACAAAGAACTGCGAGTAATTGACAGCGATGGTACACAGCTTGGTATCATGAGTCTGAACGAAGCACTTGACCTGGCAGCTCAGAAAAAACTGGACCTGGTAAATATTGCTCCAAAGGCAAAACCACCGGTATGCAAGATTCTGGACTACGGCAAGTACAAGTATGAGCTTCAGAAAAAAGAAAAAGAAGCTAAGAAAAAGCAGAAGACAATGCAGGTAAAGGAAATCAGACTGAGTACCTTTATCGAATCTCACGACGTGGAAGTCAAGGCTAAAAACGCTGCCAAATTCCTGAAAGCAGGAGATAAGGTAAAAGTAAGCCTGAGATTCAGAGGCAGAGAAAGAGACTACACCAGCAAAGGCATGGATGTTATGAACCAGTTTGCAGAAGCAATCGCTGAAGTCGGTGAAGTTGAAAAGAAACCAAACTTTGAAGGCAGAAGCCTTATCATGGTTCTGGCACCTAAAACGGATAAGAAGTAATATATTGAGATCAACATAGGAGGATTAAATCACCATGGCAAAGAACAAAATGAAGTCTCACAGAGGCGCAAGCAAGAGATTTAAATTAACAGGTTCCGGTAAAGTTAAGAGAAACAAGGCATACAAGAGCCACATTCTTACTAAGAAAAGCGCTAAGAGAAAAAGAGGTTTAAGAAAAGCAACTACTTTAACAAGCGCAGATCTGAAGAGAATCAGAATGATCTTAAGCAAATAATTCAGGAGGTAAGAAAACATGGCAAGAGTAAAAAAAGGTGTAAACGCACATAAGAGACATAAGAAGATTTTAAAACTGGCTAAAGGTTTCTACGGCCAGAAATCCAAAGTATTCAGAGCTGCTAACCCAGCTGTAATGAGATCCCTGAGATCCGCTTACGTTGGAAGAAAACTGAAGAAGAGACAGTACAGACAGATGTGGATCGCAAGAATCAACGCTGCTGCAAGAATGAACGACATCTCCTACAGCAGACTGATGGATGGTCTGAAAAAATCCGGTATCGAAATCAACAGAAAGATGCTGTCCGAAATGGCTATCCACGATCCAGCTGCATTCACA
>JAGBGL010000001.1 GCA_017936025.1 Bacillota bacterium
ATCTTCCAGACGGTGTTCTGTAATGATAACTGTAGTTCTCAGTTCCTGATTGATTTTCTTTACTGTATTCAGGAAATCAGAGGCTGCAATCGGGTCCAGCTGTGATGTCGGTTCGTCCAGAATCAGCACATCCGGCTGCATAGCCATGATAGATGCAAGATTCAACAGCTGTTTCTGTCCTCCTGAAAGTTCAGAAACATTTCTATGGAACCATCCCTGGATACCGAAATAGCTGGCCATTTCAGCCACTCTCAGCCTGATGGTTTTCTGGTCCATGCCCAGACTTTCCAGTCCGAAAGCCAGTTCATGCCATACTTTATCTGTAACGATCTGATTATCAGGGTTCTGCATAACATACCCGATTCTTGCAGACTGTTCTCTCAAATCGATATCTTCAATTTTTCTTCCTTCGAAAAGGATCTCGCCTTTGCGCTTTCCGTGCGGTGTCAGCACACTTTTAAGATGCCTCAGCAGTGTCGTTTTTCCGCTGCCGCTCTTCCCGCAGACAGTCACGTATTCGCCTTTATTTATTGTAATATTCACATCATCAAGACTGTTTCTGCCTTCTGCAGTTGGATATGCAAAGCTTAAATTCTTGATCTCAAAATGCGCCATGTTATTGCCTCCAATATATTAAGTACCGTTGGAATTGATAAAAAAACGAAATATGCAACAGTACCGGTTATAACGAAAATATTTTCCGGACCCGCAACTTCCAGCTGCGGTGTGTAAGTCACTGCACTGCCGCCCATTGCTGCAGAGTATGTAATCACACCTATCAGCACCAGCATTACTGCCAGCAGAAGCTTGTCTCTGCCTCCAAAGGAATAGATAGAAAAGCTGGTACGCTTACCGCTTCCATATCCGCGGCTCCGCATACTGTCCGCTGTAATGATGCCCCCTTCAAAGGCCCATGTAGTAAGGGCCGACAGGATCGTCAGTCCATCTTCAGCCTTTTCGAGGGTACTTCCTGCATCTCCCGCTTTGCCCACACATTTTCGGGCGCCGCTTATCTGATGCAGTTTTCTCTGGTAGTTCGGCACCAGTCGCAGCACCATCGTAAGTATCAGCGACAGGGAAGGGATAGCCCTGCCGAAAATGTAAATGAATTTATCGCTGGTCATTACGGTGTTGTAGGATGCGAACCACAGAATAACTGATACGAACATTGCTCCCAGCGCCATGCCGTAACACAGTGCTTCCAGCGTATACGGACGGTCGCCGAAATATGTAAACAGCACTATCGCCCCTCGGGTGTTCAATATAGGATTCAAAACTGCAAGAGCCGCAAACACAGGGACCATTCCCAGGACAAGCTTTATGCCCCGGCTGCCTTTAATAGACAGATAATATGCTGCAGATAGAACTACTGCGCATACAAGAAATGCCGGATGTATAAAGAACATACCGAAAACTATCGCCCCTATGTAAAACACGAAGTTAATTATTGGATTGTAAGTTGAGAATGTATCTCTGCCGTTCATTGTTACTCCAATTTTCCAAAAATAAAAAACACCCTTTCCGGGTGTCTGGTGTATTTATGTAATATAAAAACCGCCGTCCTACCTCAGAAGACTTACGTTAATCAGTGACAGGTCTACCGACTTAATTTTACCGCAGCTCTCTTATCAGAGCCGCAACCTACTCGGGCCGCCTTCCCGGAGCATCTGCTCCAGTGACTGTGATCAAACACAGATCCTTTCGTAAATTTCACGGTTGCTGAGACACAGTGCCGGATTCACACCGGGCTTCCGGCCAGTCAAAACTTCATTTAAACTGGCAATCTCACATACACAATATTCTTTTCTTAACTAATAAATTATACATTAAGCACTTCGAATAATAAAGACCAAATCCTAAATATTCCACTTTATAAAAAAGTGGAA
>JAGBGL010000064.1 GCA_017936025.1 Bacillota bacterium
AAAAAATGATCATCAATAACGGTGAAATCGGCGCTATCGCACAGGAAATGTACGATACAATCTACGGAATCCAGACTGGTACTGTTGAAGACACTATGGGATGGACTGTAGAAGTCAAATAATCACTCACATAAAAAATCAGGGAGCAGCAAATGCTGCTCCCTTTTCTATACCAGTTCAAATCCGGCTTTTGCCAGTTCCTGCTTGATCTGCTCTGCCTGTTCGTAATCTTTCGTTTCCATTACTACTGTCAGGAAGCAGCTCGTGATTGCCATATTCGGGTCGCTGTTATCATGGTGCACCGCGATAACATTAGCGCCGCACTGACTGATGATGCTGGAAACACCAACCAGCTGACCCGGCTTGTCTGTCAGTGCTATCGTCAGGCTTGTTCTGCGGCCGCTCATCTGAAGACCACGCGTAATCACCCTGTTCAGAATGTTCACATCGATATTCCCGCCGCTGACTACACAGACAACTTTCTTACCCTCCAGAGGTATCTTGTCAAACATCACTGCCGCAACAGAAACCGCACCGGCACCCTCTGCAACCACCTTCTGCTTTTCCATCAGCTTGAGGATCGCTGCAGCAATTTCATCTTCAGTCACAGTCACGACTTCATCAACATATCTGGAAACCAGTTCATAGGTATTGTCCCCCGGAACTTTTACCGCGATACCGTCTGCAAACGTATTCACTGTATTAAGCGACTGCTTTGAATGAGCCTTGACAGATTCGTACATGCTCGGCGCACCCGCTGCCTGAACACCGTAAATCTTACACTGCGGGCGCAGCTGCTTTACTGCCGCTGCAACACCGCTGATCAGACCGCCGCCACCGATCGGAACTACAATAGCATCCACATCATCCAGCTGATCCAGGATCTCGAGGCCGATAGTTCCCTGCCCTGCGATCACATCCTCATCATCGAACGGATGGATAAACGTATATCCCTTTTCCTGCTGCAGTTCTACAGCCTTTGCATAAGCATCATCATATGTATCTTTGACCAGGCATATCTCCGCACCATAGGCACGTGTTGCTTCCACTTTGGAAATCGGTGCACCATCCGGCATGCAGATAGTTGCCGGGATGCCGAACTTCTGCGCCGCCAGCGCAACGCCCTGCGCATGATTTCCCGCACTGCATGCAATGATTCCCTTTGATTTTTCCTCATCAGAAAGCTGACTGATTTTGTAATATGCGCCTCTCAGCTTGAAGCTGCCTGTCATCTGCAGGTTTTCCGTTTTCAGGTAGACCTGATTCCTGCCGCTTAAGGAAGGAGTCAGAATGAGATCTGTTTTTCTTACAGCATCTTTCAGTGTATATGCCGCATGGTATATTCTATCTAAAGTTAACATTTCTTTCCTCCGTTTTATATTTGGGCCGAGCATCACCGCCCACACTCTATTTTATCCATTTCATGTGGATTTGCAAGGTAAATAGTCGTATAATTGAATATGTGAACACGATAATATTTGCTGCCACGCAGCGGAATGGAGCAATACATGAAAAAGAAATTAGCTGAACTTAATATAAAGCTGGATTCCCTGACGATTTTCCGTCAGCTGCTGTCCGACCCTGTCATCGGGGGCTTCCAGAATCTCATATTCTATATGGGTGAAAAAGACGTGCAGGCGCAGGTCGATGCATACTGCGAATTCACTTCCGCACTGTATCAGAAAACACCCAACCTGTCCGCGTACATCAATTATCTGATCTATAACGACGAGAACTTCTATGTCAAAGAAAAGGCTGCAGGCAAACAGGTTTCATATGTAGTGGAAGCCGCTCTGGAAGCAGAGCTTGCGACGCTGCAGACACTTGCCGACACCACATCCATTTCCATCAAAGAAGCCATCGAATACAATGGCTTCCTGCCTGACTGGGAAAACGCATATATCGATCTGAAAGCCGATTACAAAGAACGTATCGAAAAGCTTCCGCAGACGGGCTACGGAATGTATTCTAAATTCACTACATTCCATCTAGTAGATGGCCGGATCACACCAGTGCACTATCCTGACCCTCAGAGTCTGGATCAGCTGTTCGGCTACGAACGCGAGCGCGGTCTGATCATGAAGAATACGGAAGCCCTGGTAAACGGCGAAGGTGCCAGCAACATGCTGCTGTACGGCGATGCCGGCACAGGAAAGAGTTCCACAATCAAAGCGGTCTGCAACCACTTTGCAGATCAGGGCCTGAGGCTGCTGGAAATCAAGAAAAATGAATTGTATCAGATCCCTTACGTTGTGGAAGAACTGTCTGCCAACCCGCTGAAATTCGTCATCTTCATCGATGACCTGAGCTTCACGGCCAACGACGACAACTTCTCTGCGCTAAAAGCCATCCTGGAAGGAAGCGTTACTACATGCGGTAAGAACATCGCTATCTTCGCAACAAGCAACCGCCGCCATCTTGTTAAAGAAACAATGGGCGAACGAAGCGGTGACGAACTGCACATCAACGATACTCTGCAGGAAACTATGTCTCTTGCAGCACGATTTGGACTGACGATCACATTCCAGCGTCCTGAAAAAGATGCATATCTGGATATCGTCAAGAACCTTGCTGCTGAGTACGGCATCGAAATGGAGGAAGATGAGCTCTTCAGGAAAGCAGAAGCTCACGCGATCCGCCGCAGCGGCCGCAGTCCTCGAGTTGCAAAACAGTTCATCGAACTGCTGAAAGTTGGAATATAGGCGCCGATTCCGGTTTATCCAATCGATGTTATTAAACACAAAACCACCTTTCACCGATAAAAACTTATCGGTATCAGGTGGTTTTTATTATTTTCGATAATGGGTTCCTCTATTTTATCGGTGTCATACTGTCATCATGTTTTTCCGATAATAAATCATCCAAACTCTATCCTAAACATATTCAGGGAACAGTTCCGGAAACAGATCAGGAAAAACAGGATCTACTTCAGGCAGAACCTCAGGAAGAATTTCAGGCCATTCCGGTGAAACATCCGGTGCATTCGGATCAACAGGAACCAGATTGCCGCATCCTACCATGAAATTAGTGAAGTTAGGGAATTCATATCCATTGATTTCAATAATTTCTCTTAATGTATATGATCCGGGCGGCAGGTCTGCTGTAAGTTTACCTTTCTCCGCAAGTTCCCATGATTTGATATGCTTCCCGTCACGGGTCATCAGTTCAATTCTTACACCTGAAAATTCACTATCATCAAGTGTTACTGTCGCTTTATAATCATTCACATCTATCGTCTTTTCAGCTGCACTTACAAAAGTAAAGCCGCTTAATGCAATTACCATTGCCATACATATTACAATAATTTTTCTCATTTTCATCGTATCACAGCCTCCCTTCATACAATCAGGATTCTATACATTCTTCTCGATTCTTATTTCTGCAGCTCTTGCGTGGCCGATCAGGCCTTCGCCGCGCGCCAGGTTAGATACCAGCGGCGCGATGTTCAGCATTGCAGGTTTTGTCATCTTCTGATATGTGCATGTCTTCAGGAACGTTCCTACCCACACACCGCCAGTGTAGCGCGCTGCTCCCAGCGTAGGAAGAGTATGGTTAGTTCCGGAAGCATAGTCTCCGAAAACTTCTGCAGTGTTACCGCCGATGAACAGGGATCCATAGTTGATCAGAGCACTGATAACGCTGTCCTCTTCTTCCTCCGCAACATTGACTTCCAGATGCTCAGGAGCATACTCGTTGGCATATGCAACAGCTTCTTCAAGGTCGTCAGCAATCAGGATCTCACCGTAATCATTCCAGGAAGCCCTCGCGATTTCTTCTGTATCCAGAACTGACAGCTGCAGTTCAACAGATTCTATTATAGCTTTTCCCAGTTCTTCAGATGTCGTAACCACCAGACCTTTTGCGGCCTTGTCATGCTCTGACTGGGCCAGCAGGTCTGCTGCAATGATATCAGGATCTGCGTTTCCGTCTGCAATGACCAGAACTTCACTTGGTCCTGCGACAAAGTCGATGCCTACTTTTCCGTAGCACTGACGTTTTGCTTCTGTTACGAAATGATTTCCCGGACCAACGATCAGGTTTACAGGCTTGATCTGGTCAGTTCCGTACGAAAATGCTGCGATAGCCTGCGCTCCGCCAATTGCATAGATCTCATGGATTCCGGCAACGTCCATCGCAACCAGCGTCTTAGGGTGGATCGTTGTTGTTCCTTTGATTACAGGTGAGCATGCGGTGATCCTCTTAACGCCTGCTACTCTTGCAGGGATCCCCAGCATCAGAGCTGTGGAATACAGAGGATATCCGCCGCCCGGTACATAACAGCAGCAGGATTCAACCGGTATAACTTTGTGTCCCAGGCTGATTCCCGGAGCCGGTGAGAAATCCGTCAGCGTTCCCACAGTTCCCTTCTGTGCTGCCGCGAAAGCTTCGATATTTGCAGCCGCTTTTCTGATGTCTTCAAGGTCACTTTCAGAAACCTGTGCATAGGCCTCTTCGATTTCCTCTCGAGAAACACGGAGAAGCTGTCTGTCGCACTGATCGAAACGCGTGTTGTAATCAATGAGTGCCGCATCGCCGTTGTCCCGGACATTATTTATAATTTCAGTGACCGCCTGTGCCAGCGCGGTGCGGTCAGCTTCTGTTCTTACTTTTGATGGTTTTAATACTTTCATTTTATATCTCCTTCATGCGCCGGAACGCATAGTGGTTTCCGCTTAGAAAAGCAGTGCCATTCCCTGTTCAACGATGAACACTGTCAGGCAGGCGAATGCCGCTACAAACAGCAGGCTCTTTTCTCTGAACGCCATTATAAATGCAACGACCAGACCGGCTGCCGCCGCAATGACCTGTGTCGTCGAGAACAGGATCGCCGGGAAAGTCATTGATGCCAATGCCGCATACGGCACATAATACAGAAATGACTTTATGAATCTGTTTTTGATTTCTTTATTGATCAGCACCAGCGGGATCACTCGGATAAGATATGTCACCCCTGCCATGACCAGCACGTATAAATAAAAACTCATGCTGCATCCTCCTCTTCTACAGGATGGATGATGGCACCTGCTGCCGCTGCAACAACCGTGCAGATGATGATCGCCATGCCTGATGAAATATTATTCAAGCCTGGGATCCAGTAGAGTGCAGAACTCAGCACTGCTGCGATAAGTATAACTGCTGTGACTGAACGTTCGTGCTTTGCAGGCGGGATAATAATCGCCATGAACATGCCGTAGATGGCGATTCCCAGCGCACTGCTGATAAATGCAGGCATTGCTGAGCTTGCAAAAGCCCCGAAAAAGCCTCCGCATGTCCAGGCCGCGATACAGCTGAACATCAGTCCATATATATAATATCTGTTAACTTTTCCTTTTTGAGTGGATACCAGCGCAAAAATTTCGTCCGTCACACCGAAAGCCATAATGCATTTCTCGAACCATTTTATCGACGGATCGAATTTCTGTGACAGAGATGTGGACATAAGCAGGTACCGCAAATTGATTATCAGCTGCGTGAGCGCCATCTCAACCAGAGGTGCGCCTGCTGCAATTACCGTAAGGCCCGCGAACTGTCCCGCGGAAGTAACATTCGTAACGCAGATGAGTCCCGCACCGAATGCATCGATTCCCTGCGCTGCCGCTGCGATACCGAACGTAAATCCGACTGCCAGATATCCCGCACAAATAGGAATAGAATCTTTCATTCCTCTTGTGATTTCGTTTCGCATAAATTCTCCTGTCAGAATTCCGCGCCGGCTCCCGGCCGCATCACGCGGAAGTTGTAAAGAGCCCCGGCCTTAAGGCCGGGGATTTTCTTTACTGTTAGTCTTCTTTGTTTTCTTCAGGCAATTCAACCTCTGTGTTCTTTGCCTTTTCGATGATTTC
>JAGBGL010000065.1 GCA_017936025.1 Bacillota bacterium
CAAGAAGACAGGTTCTGGCTTACGTTTACGATGAAGACGTTGTAACAAAGCTGTTCGAAGAAATCGCGCCTAAGTATGAAGACAGAAACGGCGGATATACTAGAATCATGAAATTAGGACCAAGAAGAGGCGACTGCGCTGAAGTTGTGTTCTTAGAATTAGTGTAATGCCCTGCCCGTATCTTTGATACGGCGCGCAGGACACACACTAAGCCGCCCAAATCTATGATTTGGCGCGCGTCGCCAGTGTAATCTAGTAAAGCGATATTAAGAGACTCACGGAAAACCGTGAGTCTTTTTTATTGTAATAAAAAATAATAGTCAAAAATGTGATAAAATATTTATAAGGAGGGTCTGTTTTATGATAACGGTTAAAAAACATGAAATCATTCCTGAAAAAAAGGATGTGTATTTTGAAAGACTTTGCAGGGACCTGGAAATGAGTGTAGTTTTCAGTACACTCAGGGACAAGTCGGAAGCTGGCAGATCACGCAGTGAACGGGGTTATCAATTGATTGCTGCAACAACATCACGGCAGCTGGCCCGTGCTTTAGGTTGTAGTGAGAACATTGCAGGATCCCTATCCATGGCTGTGGGGTCTTTCTTCCCTAAATACGGACAGCAGGGAATTGCTGCCGTAAAAAAATATATATCAGCAAATAATATTGACCTTGATCCGGAAACCCTTGGGGTAGATATGATCGAGTATTCACTGTACAGTGGATTGAATGTGATTTCTACTGATTTTGACGAACTACTGAAAGAATACTTTGGCGGAATAGAAAAAACTCAAGAAGTCTGTATAGTACGCTTTGTTCAGTCTGCTATCATAGATATAAAAAAGGCTGAGGCTTTTTATGATGGAGACCCGGGGGATCTTCTTTTCAATGTGACTTCTGAAATGGTGGCTTCTGCAAAGGAAACAGGACATCTGATACGCAGTAAGATTCTGGAAAAGTTTGATGAGAGGATATCAACTTACAGCTTTCCATCACTGACAGAATCAGAGCAGATGGATGTCGATGAGGCTTTGGATAGGTATATTGATTCATTCAGCAATTATTCTGAAGATATGGAATCATTAGATAGGACGCCGGAAGAAGCCGTGCTGATATACATGAAAATGTATGATTAAATCTCCATTTAAATGCGAACCTGTTTTTTAGTTTTTATTTATGCTAAAATGTATTAATAGGAAAATCTAATTAATTACGAGGTGAATATAAATGTCTAAGAAAATATGGGCAATGTATTTCAGTGCAACTGGAACTACAGAAAAAATCGTGACAAGTGTAGCAAATGATCTGGCTGCAAGGGAAGGCGGCAAAGCTGAAGTTTATGATTTCACACTGCCTGCAGCAAGAGAAGGACAGCCGGAATTCGGACCTGATGATGTGGTTGTTTTCGGTGTACCTACATATGCAGGCCGTATCCCTAATCTGCTTCTGAAATATGTGTCTTCCGTGCAGGGCGGCGGAGCACTGGCTGTTCCTGTTGTTTTATACGGAAACCGTAACTACGATGATTCCCTGATGGAGCTGAGAAATGTAATGGAAGGTAATGGCTTCCATACTATTGCAGGAGCAGCGTTCATCGGAGAACATTCCTTCTCAAAGATTCTGGCGGCAGGAAGACCTGATGATAAAGATATGGCGATCGCTAAGGACTTCGCTGCAAAAATCATTTTGGAAGACCGCGGTCCTATCCAGGTAAAGGGTGAAGAGCCTATCAGAGATTACTACAAACCAAGAGATAGGGAAGGTAATTTCCTTAATATATTAAAGGTAAAACCTCTGACATCCGATGCATGTAATGGATGCGGTATATGCGCGAAGGTTTGCCCTATGGGCTCTATCGATCCGGCTGATCCGAAAGTTGTCGCAGGCAAGTGCATTAAATGCTGTGCATGTGAAAAGAAATGTCCGGTCGGTGCTAAATACTTCGATGACCAGGTATATCTGACACATAAAATCATCCTGGAAGAAGATTATACGCGCAGAGCGGAACCTGAAATTTTCGTGTATGAATAAATCGGCTATAGGCGATTTATGCAGAAGGAGTAAATATGAGAGGCGAATTATGGAATAAAGCCGTGGCTTTTCACGGCCATGAATGCGGAGGACTGGCTATCGGTGTACGTGTCAGTATGGAAGCAATCAAAAGACTGAACATACAGTTTTCCGAAGACGAAGAACTTGTATGTGTTACAGAAAATGATGCCTGCGGCGTAGATGGAGTGCAGGCTCTGCTGGGATGCACCATGGGAAAAGGTAACCTGATCTATCATGGAACAGGCAAGATGGCCTTCAACTTTTACAACAGAACGACCGGTGAATCCTTCAGGATCATTGCAAAACCCAAAGAACTGGTCGATTCAAAAGGTATGCCATATATAGATTATGTACTGACTTGTCCGCTGGAAGAAGTCTTCGAGGTAATGGAAACAAGATACGAGCTTCCGGAACCTGCGCGCGGACTGAACACAGTGATCTGCGAGATCTGCGGCGAAGGTGCGCCTGAAACTAAAATGAGGATCCAGAACGGCAAGCACGTATGCCTGGAATGTTTTGACGATTACAACAGAGGTTGGTAAATGGAATATAAAAAACTTGACCCGAAAGCAAAAACAAGCTGGAGAATAAAACGCGGCATCAGCTTTGCCGTGCTTGCTATTGTGTGTGCAGTTATTTCTCTGTTTACGCCATATGAAGAACTGTACGGCAAAATCATAGAATATGTGATCCTTGTTTTCCTGGCATACAAGCTGATCGGGCTTATAGTCTATCCGATGATCGAATATAAACAGTGGGGCTACACGATTTCCGAAGACAGAGTCGACATCCGCCATGGGATATTCTTTGTGAAGCATACAATAATTCCGGTCATCAGGATACAGCACATTACAGTCAGCCAGGGGCCGGTGAACAGACACCTGGGACTGTATGAAGTCGAAATGTCGCTGGCAAGTGACAGCTTCCAGATCCCATGTCTTGCGAAAGAAACTGCAGATGAAATCGCAGAGAATCTGAAAGCAAAACTTTATGACAGATTAGAGGGCGGAAGCACCAGTGCGGATGCATACGGATCCGGGGAGGCAGAACAATGACTTTCGGGCCAAAGCGCGGACATATAATGTTCATATTCGAGAGGCTCTTCCGCGATTTCGGGCTGCTGATAGTTTATCTGCTGCTGTACCTGATCATAAGAGATGTGCAGATACTGTACGATAATATCGCACTGGCAGTGATCGCATTTTTAATGCCGGTGAAGCGGCTGATCGAATATCTGACTACATATTATACGATCGACCACGAAAAACTGACAGTGAAGAGCGGGCTGTTCAAAAAGCAGCTCCAGGAGATACCGCTGGCAAATATCACGGCGGTCGACTTCACGCAGCCACTGATCATGCAGATAGCAAAAGCATACAGTATACATGTTGAAAATGCTGTCAGCCTTGGAAATGCTGCTGAAGGATCGGTAAAAATCGTACTTGGAGCAGAAGACGCCGTAACAGTCAAAAAGCTGCTTCTTGCAAAACAGGAATCTTATGATGTCCAGGTGGAAACGCCGGATGCACTTGCGACATACAGAGCGTCTGTGGTAGATATCCTGCTGATGGGTTTTCTGCAGGTCAGTCTTGTCAGTATCCTGATCCAGAGCATGGCCTTTCTTGGAATAGCTTCGGGTTTCCTTGCGGGGATCATCGAAAACAGTAAAGGAACTGCGGCGGAACGGGTAGTTATGATGATAATCAGCAATTTCGGTCCGGTTCTGCTGTTACAGGCAGCTGCAGTATTCCTGGTGCTCAGCTTTATGATCGGCACGCTGATATCTTTCGTGAAATACTACGGCTTCCGAATCACGGACCGCGGAAATTCGCTGTTTGTTGAATATGGTCTTATTACGCGGAAGACTCATACTGTAATGAAGGACAAGATCAGCGGACTTGTATATAACCAGTCGCTGATGATGAGAATAATAAAACGCGGCAGCCTGTCAGTTTTTGCGGCAGGATATGGCGCGATAGACGAAGACAAGCAGGAAGAGACGGTATTGCTCTATCCGGTCACAGCGGAAGCAGAGTTATACAGCTTTCTGGAAGCGGTGCTTCCGGGATTTGCAGATGAACCTGTTTATGAAAAAGCACCGGGGAAAGCACTTCCATATTATTTTCTGTGCTTCAGATTCATTGCGGCAGTATTACTCCTGGCCGGCAGCTTGCTGATACCGGCAGGATTTGTTATAATCAGACAGTGTGCGATAACTGTCTCGGTGATTTTACTGGCGACAGCGATAATATCGGTCATATTGGAAAGCATCAATTCTGCGGTTTCACCTGAAACTAAGATGATAGTGATGAGAAATGGCGGCTTCAGAAGAAAAACAACACTGCTGGTCAGAAGCAAAGTCGAGTTTGCTGAAGACATCGCCAGCGAAAGAAAACGCAGAAGGACAGGTGCAGCGACGCTGAAAGTCGGTATCCTTGCACCGAACCAGTACTCCACTTGCAAAGTGAGAAATATGAAAATCGAAGCGATCGATGCTGTGAGAAGCGGATTGCTTTACTGATGGAGGATAAATTATGATCATAGCAGTAGTAGACGGCCAGGGCGGCGGAATTGGAAAATCTCTTGTAGCGGGAATCAAGGCGGAGCTTCCTGATGTGCGCGTTATTGCACTGGGAACAAATTCAATGGCGACAGGACAGATGCTGAGGGCCGGAGCCGATGACGGTGCGACAGGAGAAAATGCCATCATCCATAACATGAATCATGTGGATATCGTATGCGGAGTTATCGGCATCCTGAATGCCAACTCGATGATGGGCGAACTGACACCGGCTATGGCAAGCGCTATCGGCGGAAGCCATACGTACAAAGTGCTGCTTCCGATCAACAGATGCCATATCCATGTTGTCAGTGTTGAAGACGCTCCGCTGGGCGTGCATATCGAAAATGCAGTGAAGGCTATAAAAGAATATATTGAAGAGAATTAAATGAAAGCAGCCCGCAGGGGCTGTTTTTTTGTGCGGTGATAGGGGGGTACTGCAGCGGAAGCAGGAGAAAATGAAAATTGTTAGCACTCTCTTGCATTGAGTGCTAAAAAGTTCTTTACTTTTTGATCCGGCGGTATTAAAATGGGATTGTAGGAAAATACTAACGGTATTTGGAGGTGAAATTAATGAATTTAGACAAATACACACAGAATGCTCAGGGGGCTGTCATAGATTGTCAGAACATCGCGATTGAAGAGGGGAACCAGCAGCTTGACGGAGAACATCTGCATTTAGCACTGGTGCTTCAGCAGGACGGATTGATCCCGAAACTTCTCAAATTCATGGGAGTGAGCGTCGGAGCAGTAACCGGTGAACTGGAAGAGGCGGTTGAAAAGCTTCCGAAAGTTACAGGAGGCGGAGGAGCAGACAGCATGTATGCTTCCAGAAGACTGTCTCAGCTGCTGCTGAGAGCAGAAAAAATCGCAGGTGAATTCAGAGATGAATATGTCAGCGTAGAACACATGTATCTGGCACTGCTGGAGGAAAAGGGAACTCCTTCATCTGCCATTTTCAGAAAATACAACATCAGTAAGGAACGCTTCCTGGAAGCTCTCGAAAAAGTCAGAGGCAACCAGCGCGTTACGAGCCAGAATCCGGAAGATCAGTACGAGGCACTGACTAAATACGGACGTGATCTGGTCGAAATGGCACGCGAAGGCAAACTGGATCCGGTGATCGGACGCGACAGCGAGATCCGTCATACTATCCAGATCCTTTCAAGAAGAACTAAGAACAATCCTGTACTGATCGGTGAACCGGGCGTAGGTAAGACTGCGGTTGTCGAAGGGCTGGCACAGAGGATCCTGAATGGTGATGTACCGGAAGGACTGAAAGACAAGACAATTTTCGCGCTGGATATGGGGGCATTGATTGCAGGTGCGAAATTCAGGGGTGAATTCGAAGAACGCCTCAAGGCAGTTTTAAATGAAATAGAAAAATCCGACGGCAGGATCATCCTGTTCATCGATGAAATACACAACATCGTAGGTGCCGGAAAATCAGAAGGCGCAATGGATGCGGGCAACCTGCTCAAGCCAAAGCTGGCGAGGGGCGAGCTCCACTGCATCGGTGCGACTACACTGGATGAATACAGAAAATACATTGAAAAAGACGCCGCTCTGGAACGACGTTTCCAGAAGGTGCTGGTGGATCAGCCGACTGTGGAAGATACGATTTCTATCCTGCGCGGTCTGAAAGAAAGGTTTGAGATCCATCACGGAGTGCGTATCACAGACAATGCACTGATTGCCTGTGCGACATTATCCGACAGATATATAACAGACAGATTCCTGCCTGACAAGGCTATCGACCTTATGGATGAAGCGGCTTCGAAGATCAGAACAGAAATCGACAGCATGCCTGCAGAACTGGACGAGATCTCCAGAAAAATCATGCAGCTGGAAATCGAAAGGCAGGCTCTGGGCAAGGAAGATAATGCGGCATCCATTGCGAGAATGGAAAATCTGGAAAAAGAACTTTCACAGCTGAAAGAAGACAGTGCTTCCATGAGAGCTCAGTGGGAAAACGAAAAGAAAGTGATCTCTGAGGCCAAAGGCACAAAGCAGCAGATCAAAGAAGTGAAACTGCAGATCGAAGAGGCTGAACGTGCTTATGACCTGGAAAAACTGGCCCAGCTGAAATACGGAGTGCTTCCCGAGCTTGAAAAGAAACTGGAAGCAGATCTGGAAGCGGCAGAAGAACATAGGGAAAACCGTCTGCTGAAAGAAGAAGTAACAGAAGAAGAAATCGCGGACGTTGTTTCCGGCTGGACAGGCATCCCTGTCAGCAAGCTGGTCGAAACAGAACGCGAAAAACTGCTGAAGCTCGGCGAGATTCTCCACAGAAGAGTCATCGGCCAGGACGAAGCGGTAACGGGAGTAGCGGAAGCAGTCCTCCGTGCGAGAGCCGGACTGAAAGCCGAAAACAGACCGATAGGATCCTTTATATTCCTGGGACCTACAGGTGTCGGAAAGACAGAACTGGCGAAGGCTTTATCAGAAGCAATGTTCGATTCGGAACGCAACATGGTCCGCATCGATATGTCCGAATATATGGAGAAACACTCGGTTTCCAGACTGGTCGGAGCGCCTCCGGGATATGTCGGATACGATGAAGGCGGTCAGCTGACAGAGGCAGTGAGACGCAAGCCTTACAGCGTGATCCTGTTCGACGAGATTGAAAAAGCGCATCCGGATGTCTTCAACATCCTCTTACAGTTATTAGACGATGGAAGACTGACAGACAACCAGGGCCGTACAGTGGACTTCAAGAACACGATCGTCATCATGACTTCCAATATCGGAAGCCAGTATCTGATCGATGGAATCCAGCCTGACGGCACCGTGGCAGAAGCAGTAAAACAGCAAGTCGAAGACGAAATGAAGCGTTACTTCAGACCTGAATTCTTAAATAGAATCGACGACACAGTGGTGTTCTCACCGCTGACAGAAGCTCAGATCGTCGAGATCATCAAATTGTCTATCAGCGATATTGAGGACAGACTTTCCGATAGAAACATGAAACTGGTGCTTTCCGATGAAGCAAAAACATTCATCGCAAGGGAAGCTTATACACCGGCTTACGGTGCAAGACCAGTCAAACGTTATCTGCAGAAGCACGTGGAAACTCAGCTGGCAGGCGAGATCATCCGCGGAAATGTGAAGGACGGCGACACTATCGTTATCGGTGCAGACGAAGATGGTCTGACATTCACAGTCTCTTAAAAGGGGTAATAGAATAAATTATGGGAAAAGACCGGTGCGGCGGCAGCTGCGCCGGCCTTTTATTGTTTGCGGAGCACAAGTAAAATGTATTCAGCTTGCTGCAGATAGCTTGCGCGAAAAAGCGTATAAATTTTCATTGTGTAAATTGTATACATGTTTACAATGCGTTGACGAATGGGCGAAAAACGGGTATACTTGTATACAAAGGGGCGGGGATAATATCCCTATAATAAACAAATTTGAACATATATATTCAAAAAAGGAGGCCGAAAAATGGGCAAGACATTAGCATACAAAATCCTGGAAAATCATCTGGTTGAAGGGAATCTGATTCCCGGCGAAGAAATAAAAATCAGAATAGATCAGACTCTGACGCAGGACTCCACAGGGACAATGGTTTATCTGCAGCTGGAGGCAATGGATGTAGAAAAAGTCAAAACTGAATTATCAGTTGCTTACATAGATCACAACACACTGCAGACAGGATTCGAAAGTGCAGATGACCATGCATTTATAAAGAGCGTGGCACAGAGACACGGAGTGCTGTTCTCCAAACCGGGCAACGGTATCTGTCATCAGCTTCATCTTGAAAATTACGGCAAACCGGGCAAAACACTGCTGGGGTCCGATTCCCACACACCGACAGGCGGAGGCCTGGGCATGATAGCCATCGGTGCGGGCGGCCTGGACGTAGCAGTTGCAATGGCAAAAGGAACATACAGCCTGACTTGCCCTAAGGTGCTCAAAGTAGAACTGAAAGGAAGCTTAAGACCGTGGACTTCTGCAAAAGACGTGATCCTGTATGTGCTTCAGCAGCTGTCCGTAAAAGGCGGTGTAGGCAAGATCGTTGAATATACAGGGGAAGGCGTTAAGTCCCTGTCTGTAACTGACCGTGCGACTATCACAAATATGGGCGCAGAACTGGGTGCGACTACTTCTGTGTTCCCGAGTGACGAAAATACTTATGCTTATCTGGCATCCCAGGGCAGAGCGGGAGACTTCGTTCCGCTGGCAGCAGATGCAGACGCAGTTTATGACGAAGAGCTGATCGTAGATCTGGATGCGCTGGTACCTCTGGCTGCAATGCCTCACAGCCCTGACAACGTTGACACTATCGCGAACATCGGTGAGATCAAGGTCGATCAGGTGGCTATCGGAAGCTGCACAAACTCCTCATATACAGACATGATGAAGGTCGCAGCGATCCTGAAAGGAAAGAAAGTTCATCCGGATGTCAGCCTGGTTATCTCCCCGGGCTCCAGTAAGATCCTGGCGAAAATGGCAGAAAACGGCGCGCTGGCAGACATAATTGCTTCCGGTGCGAGAATCATCGAAAATGCATGCGGACCATGTATCGGCATGGGCCAGTCTCCTAAATCAGGCGCGGTATCCCTCAGAACGTTCAACCGTAACTTCAAGGGCAGAAGCGGGACTCTGGATGCTTCCGTATTCCTGGTAAGCCCTGAAACAGCAGCGATTTCCGCTATTACAGGAGTCCTGACAGATGGCAGCCGCAGCGGCATGGAACTTCCTGAAATCGATCCTGCAGACTTCGCTTTTAACGACAACTTCATCGTTTATCCTGAAGGAACAAATACAGAAAACACACCTGTGGAAATGGGACCGAACATCAAGCCGTTCCCTAGAAACACAGCTCTGGCAGATACTGTGAAAGCAACTGTAACGCTTCATGCAGGCGATAACATCACAACAGACGACATCATGCCGTCCGACTCCAGACTGCTTCCATACAGATCCAACATCCCTCACCTGTCAAATTACTGCTTCGAGAAGATCGACAAGGGCTTTTCCGGCAGATGTAAGGAGGCAGACGGATGCGCGATCGTGGGCGGTGACAACTACGGCCAGGGATCCAGCCGTGAACATGCGGCTCTGGTGCCTCTGTATCTGGGCGTGAAGTTCGTGCTGGCGAAATCCTTCGCACGTATCCACAGAAGCAACCTGATCAACAGCGGTATCATGCCGCTGGTATTCGCAGATGCTGCAGATTACGATGAATTCGATATCGGAGACAGCCTGGTGATCGAAGATGCAGTAGCTCAGGTGAAGTCAGGAACTGTAGTCGTGAAGAATGCAGTGACAGGCAAAGAATATAAAGCCGTAACTAACTTCTCCGACCTTGAACTGGAAATGATCCTTAAAGGCGGAAAGATCAACATGATAAAAGGGGAATAATATATGAGTTATTTAGAACATTTCGAGCAGATCGTCAAAGATCAGCTGGCGAGAGTGGAGCGTATGAAGGCTTCCTCCGAACTGACTGACTACGCTGCTCTGGATAAAATAATCGTCGGAACTATCGATGGCGACGGAATCGGTCCGGTAATCATGGATTCATGCCGCGCAATTCTGGAAAAACTGCTGGCAGATGAAATTGCTTCCGGTAAGATCGAGCTCCGCAGGATCGAAGGGCTGACGCTGGAAAACCGTATCGCGAAGATGGAAACTGTTCCTGCTGATGTGCTGGCAGCAATCAAGGAATGCCATGTACTGCTGAAGGGGCCGACGACGACTCCGGGCAAAGGCGATGATCTGCCAAACATCGAGAGTGCCAACGTAACGCTCCGCCGTGAACTGGACCTGTTTGTAAACGTGCGTCCTGTCGTGATCCCTGAAAAGAACATCGACTGGATTTTCTACCGTGAAAACACAGAAGGCGAGTACGCTCTGGGAAGCCGCGGCGTGGAAGTCGGCGATGATATAGCGATCGATTTTAAGGTTACAACAACTCTGGGAACAACACGTCTGGCACGTGCGGCATTCGAGTATGCGAAAGCCAACGGCAACAAGAATGTTTCAATCGTTACAAAAGCTAACATTATGAAAAAAACAGATGGGAAATTCCTCCAGCTGTGTTATGATGTAGCTAAGGACTATCCGGAAATAAAAACTGATGACTGGTACGTGGATATCATGGCAGCGAATCTGGTGAACGATCAGATTAACAGCAATTTCAATGTCGTTATTCTGCCGAACCTGTACGGTGACATTATCACTGACGAAGCTGCTCAGATCCAGGGCGGTGTCGGTACTGCGGGCAGCGCCAATGTCGGCGGCCGTTATGCCATGTTCGAAGCGATCCACGGCTCTGCGCCTAGAATGATCGCGGACGGCATCGGTGAGTATGCGAATCCTGCCAGCATAAACCGCGCAGCGGTAATGATGCTGCGTCATATCGGCTTTGTCAGCAAAGCTGCGAAACTGGAAGCTGTCTTAGATGCAGCCCAGGAAGCCCTCGACATGCCGGGCAACGGAACAGGAAACACAGCAGCTGATTTCACAGCATTCGTAACAGATAAACTTTAATTACCCCGGGCCGCAGGCCATGCCCGCGTCCCGTGACTTCATCAAAACGGCCGCACGGCGGTCCGGAAGGAGAGAAAGATGGTACTTTACAAACACACCGAAATACCAAAAAATAATGCCCCTATTTCCAGCAGCCTCTATTCACAGCTGCAGAAGGACATCCTGACGGGTCAGCTGAAAAAGGGTCACAAACTTACCGAGCAGGCGATTTGCGAAAAATACAATGTGAGCCGTACTCCGGTCCGCGAAGCCCTGCGCCAGCTGGAAGCCGAAGGCCTGGTTGAAAACATTCTCAACCGCGGTGCTTTCGTTGTGGGACTCTCCCAGCAGGATTTCGATGATATCTTCGAGCTGCGCAAGATTTATGAGATCCAGGCTGTGAAGTGGGCCATCGAGCGTATCACTGATGAAGAAATGGATGCCCTGGACGAAACTTTCGAATTCATGGAATTCTACACACTCCGTAACGACATCGACAAGATGCTCACTATCAACGAAGGTTTCCATCAGATCATTTACAATGCATCCCATAACAGGATGCTGCAGCAGTTCCTGTCTTCTTACCAGGTTTATCTCAAATACCTGCGCAAGGATGACGAGTATCCTGACGATTATCTGGCAACTGTGCTGGAAGAGCACCGCCAGATTTTCAAAGCATTCATCGAAAAAGATGTGGAGGCCGGTGCGGAAGCAATGGAACGCCACATCACAAATTCAAAGACAAGAAGATTATAAGATGATGGCCTGCCGCGGCTTTGCCGCAGCAGGCCGGTTATTTGCCTCCTGCTGGTGCCGCATTGCGGTATCAGCTTTTTTTTGAAATGCGGCAGTAAAATCAGCAATAGTGCATGTGCCCGGGTTGGTGTGGCAGTAAAATCAGTAATAGTGCATGTGCCCGGGTTGGTGTGGCAGTAAAATCAGTAATAGTGCATGTGCCCGGGTTGGTGTGGCAGTAAAATGACAGCAACTGTGTTCGCTTAGTAATTTCATGTCATGCATTTATGCCAGGGTGACAGCAAATGACATCTTTCAATGGGATATGGCGTGTTAGGCAGAAGCAGTGACAACATCGAAGTAGTATTACAAGGGAAAATGCAAGTTTGTACTACAAGATGCAATTTGCATTTTGGAAGTGCGTTGATGCTGTCGTTCTTGTCCGGACAGGCGACTTGGAATACAAACTTGCTTCACAATGCTGTCGGCTGGGCCGTATGATGGGCAACTATATAGTTATAATAAACGATATATTGTCATAGAGAGAAAAGATGCATGGTATAGTTTATGTGAAAAAGGTGTATTGTTGCTGCACATAGAAAATAGTACAACTTCTGTTGTTTAATTTTCCAAAATATGGTATAATCCATGTAAAGGAGGAAAAAAATGGGATTATATCAAAATATTAATGTCGAAATTTTAGTACATGAGGTAACAATCAGAAAATGTCTTGAAACTGTTAAATATGCACCTGAAGGGAGGCTGTTCATAAGAGTTCGAAAAAAGGGCCGGTCATATTACAGAATCAGAAAGGTTAAAACTGATGAGGGCTGGAAAGATGTTGCAGAAAACATAACCAGAGATCATTCGATGATTCTGGCACTGACAGAAAAGAAAATCGCAGAGGATCAGTTGAAAATCTGCAGAAAAAATCTAAAGGCTTTGAAAAAAGTTGAGGGGGAAATCAGACCATATGCGATTGATGATATTATAGAGAAACTGCCGGAAAAATATATAGAGGCATGGAATATGCATTTAGATAAACTTAGGAAAATGCAGGATAATGTATCCTATAATAAAGCCCCGGTGTTTAAAGAAAGTCATATTCATGTAACTATAAATGGATTAGTGGTCCGCTCAAAATCAGAAATGACAATAGCAAATATTCTATATACACTGGGAATACCGTTTAACTATGAGGAAAGATTTCCTACACCTGATGAAGAGGGTAAGTATCAATATCCGGATTTTACGATCCATCTGCCAAATGGCAAAATCATTTATTGGGAACATTTCGGGATGCTTAATAAAAAAGATTATTGTGAACGAAATGCAAGAAAGCTGCATCATTATCAGCTTAATGGTGTTTGCATTGGAAAGAATCTGATAATTACACAAGATGACAGAGATGGAAATTGTGATAGCGCGTTCATTGCAGAGATTGTAAAGACATATATTCTCCCATATTTCAAAAAATAAAGGATGTAGTGACAGCAAGCTCCTGGGTTTGCTCTCGGCGTGGCGCAGCTATCTGATTAGGTGACAGCAAGTTAACCATTTGTGCTGCAATGTGACGCGTAATCAGTGCGTAGCGGCAGCATTAAGAAGTAATTAAATGAAAAGGTGCACATATGTATTCTGGGATGTGATATATGGGCGGTAACTGCACTGATGCTGTCATTTTAATTATGAGAGGCGGCAGAAGAAACAAAAAAAGGATAATATGCTGCTATGTGGAAATACCAGTGTGACATATTTTATCTGTAAGACGTATTTGCTGTCGCAGCGGGCAGTCCGTGTGCTGCATTCTGAAGAATTTCTGATATTTGCTGTCGTAATTTGATATTTTGGCGGCGATATGGTATCCTAATCGGTAAGAAACCAACCGCGCGACCCGGCCCGGAGGGCCGGACGCAGCGGCGCGCAGGCGCGCGCACGAAAGGAACAGACTATGCTCGGATATGTGACCGCTGATAAACCTGAATTGAAAATGAGAGAATACGAAGTCTACAGCGGCTATTACTGCGGCGTCTGTAAATCCATAGGCCGCAGATACGGGCAGCTTCCTCGGATGGTGCTCAGCTACGACGCCGCATTCCTTGCGGTCCTGCTGGCTTCGCTCGAAAAAGAGGACGATGTTCCATCAAGAGAACACTGCATCATACACCCGATCAAGAAAAAGACCATCGTATCCAACGAAGCCATCGATTACGCGGCAGACGTGATGCTGATCCTCGCATGGTTCAAACTCATCGATGACGCCGAAGACGAAGGCAAACTCTACGCGAAAGCAGCACTGAAAACACAGAAAAGCATCTACAAAAAACTTGAGGCCAAGAGACCCGGGCTCTGCAGAAAAATCGCAGAAAACCTGGCAGAACTCAGCAGACTTGAAAAAGAAAAATGCGACAGTCTCGATCAGGCGGCAGAGGCTTTTGCCAAAACAATGGAGGCAATATTCGAAGAAGGCCCGGTGCCTGAGGGCTTCCGCGAACATGAAGTCCTAAGACGCATCGGTTATCATATGGGCAAGTGGATCTACCTGATCGACGCCATCGATGATATCGACGAAAACATCGAAAGCGGCGCTTACAACCCGCTGCTCTACAGGTTCAGATATGAGCCCGGCGAAGAAGGCTTCAAAGAGCGGATCATGGAAACATGCCGCTTCAACCTGTTCCATTACCTGGGCGAGATCAGTAATTCTCTGGATTTGCTGACAATCCGCAAAAATAAAGGTATAATAGAGAATATAATTTACAAGGGGTTATTGAAACAGACCGAAGAGATTACAAACAAGGAGGAAAAATAATGAATCCATATGAAGTACTGGGAGTAAGACAAGGAGCTTCCGAAGCAGAAATCAGAGCAGCTTACAAGGAGCTGGTTAAAAAATATCATCCTGACAAATATCAGAACAACCCGCTGGCAGACCTGGCGGAGGAAAAACTGCAGGAAGTAAATGAAGCATACGATATGCTGATGAAAGGATTTGCCGGAAGCAGTTCAAATTCCGGCAGCTACCAGCAGCAGGCGACTTCCTTCAATGAAGTAAGACGAAACATCGACATGGGCAACCTGGCGGCAGCAGAAGCAATGCTCAACCGCAGTGCGAACCGCAATGCTGAATGGTTCTTCCTTTCCGGCATGGTTTCCTACAGAAAAGGATGGTACGATGATGCTGTCAGCAAGATCCAGCAGGCATGCAGCATGGATCCGTATAATCAGGAATACAGCCGTGCTCTGGGACAGCTGATGAACACAGGCCGTTCCTATCAGAACACAGCTTATGGCAACGGCGGAAGCAGCGTGAATGACGCTTTCTGTCAGGCTCTGCAGTGCTACTGCTGTGCAGACTTCTGCTGCGACTGCATATAAAATCTAAGGGGTGAGGATCGTGCAGAAAATGGGAAAAAGTAATTCGGGAAGCGCTGGTACGCTTGCTTTAGGGGGCATTTTCCTGGCGCTTACTGTTGTATTCATGTTCGGCGGCTCGTTCGTGCCGGGCATAGAACTGACACTTTACGCCATCAGCTCACTTTTCGTGGGCTTCATGGTCATCGAAAAAGGGCCGAAGCAGGGGCTGCTGCTTTTTGCTGCAGCGGCGATCCTGGGATTCGTCCTGCTTCCGAATAAGCTGGCAGTAGTGCCGTATCTGACGTTCTTCGGGTACTACGGCGTCCTGAAATTCTATATAGAAAAGCTGAAGAAACCGGCAGCCCAGGTAGCTGCGAAAGTAGTTTTTTATCTGCTGATCCTGGTGGCTGCAGTTAAAACCGGCGGCGCGATTCTTTTCGGAGACATTGCGATCCCTGGAATGCAGATCGCAGTACTTTATATAGGCGGAGCACTGATGATGCTGGTATATGATTACATCTATACTCTGGCGATCCGTATCTACCGCGAACGCATCAAACGCCAGAAAAAACCGGAATTTAAATTATATAAAGAAGACGAGTAAATAAAAGACGGGCCAAAAGGTCCGTCTTATTCTTTGTATTCCTCATAAGTCTTGTGAAAAATCTCAGGCTTGCACGGATACTGCTCGCCTTCAACGCCTGTGATTATGTAATCGCCGGGACGCGCAATCATGTCACCCTCCAGCGTGTGGATCACAACTTCCACATCAGTCTGATACGCTTCAATTACAACTGGCTTTTTTATGTATTTTTTGGCTTCCATGGCGACACCTCCTACAACACTATCATAACGCACGCGGCCAAATTTTGCAATTGCAGCCGGCAGCCCCGAGTGCTATACTGAACAAAACAGGAGGTGCTCATATGAAAGTTTTACTTCTTAACGGAAGCCC